>JBFICQ010000089.1:0-12058 GCA_041581895.1 Polyangiales bacterium
CACCACAACATGCCGCTTCACGAGATGCTGAGTGACGTGCCCAAAACGTTCGCGACACCCGAAATACGCGTACCCTGCGAAGACGGGCTGAAGTTTGACGTCGTCCAGGGGATCGTCGAGCACTACAGCCCGACTCACGAGCTCGTCGACATCGATGGTGCTCGAATCCAGTTCCAGGGAGGTTGGGGGCTCGTTCGCGCCTCCAACACGCAACCGGTCCTGGTTCTACGTTTCGAGGCCGAGTCGGAGGCCCGGCTCGATGAGATTCGCAGCGAAGTCGAGTCAGTTCTCGGGCGACTCCGGGATGCCGGTTGAGGGGAGCGGTGCTAGCGCCACCTCGAGGCTGGCTCGGTGCTCGGTCTGGCCTGGACTTAGGCGCCAGTCACTAGGGCCGATGACCGCTCGGCGTGTGGAGTGCTCGGCGTGGTAGACCAAGACCTCCTGCCCTTCGTGGATCGATGCGGTCGGGATCTCGACCTGAGGCCCCAGCCCGACGAATCGGTAGACCTTCGCGCCCGGCGGGTTGGTGATCACGCGGACATTCCCGCGCGGCTCGCCAGACGGGAACGATGCCGTGAGCGGAGCGCCGAGGCCACCTGGCTCAGCGAGGCCGTCGACCGGCCGAGCCTGAACCGCGAGCTCGTACACCGCGCCGTCGTCGGAGGTGGTCCAGCTCGCGCCTTTCGGCACCGCGGCCCTCGAGGGCACGAGCCCGCGATCGAAAACGACGAACTCATGCGGCCCCGCGACCGACAACCCCTCGGCAACCGTCGGCCCTCGCCCCACGAAGAGGAAAAGCTGGGAGTCTGCCGGAGCTACGGTCACCTCGATGATGCCGGATTGCAACGGCGCCTCCGACGTCGTGGGCGGCGTGGAACCAGAAAAGCGATCGAGAACGCCGGTCGTGACGAGCACATAGACGCCGACGGCCACGCCTAGGACCAGCAACCAGGGCCCCGGTGAAAGGCGCGTCTTGGGGGGCCGCGGCACCGGGGCTCTGGAGGCTGGAACGCTGGCTTCTCGTCCGGTCGAGGACTCCCTCGCCTCGACGGCGGGCGCCGTGGACTCGCGCGGGCTCTCCACAGTCGGTGTCGTCGCCCAGAGCTGTGTCGTTGTAGTCGCCGATTCGATCACCGCGGTCGAAACGGGCCCCTGAGCCGGAGCCGTTTCAGAATCCGCGGCGGTGCCACCCGTCCTCTGGCCAGATGACGGAGCCCCTTCGCCGATCGGTAGCTCGGCCGACTCCGGCTCAGTTGCGGGAAACCGAACCCGGACCGTGGCCGTCACCGCCTCTTCATGGGGCTGCGGAGCGGCCACCGGCTCAGCCGAACCAACCCCGACCGAGGGCAACGATGAAGGCTCGGGAGACACCTTTGCCGCCTCGGGAACCACCAACGACCCGGCCTCAGCCTCTGCCTGCGCCACCGCCCTCGGCACCGTGATTCTTGCCGTGACTGGCTCTTCCTCATCGGTCAGCGGTACGCTCCCCGGCTCCGTGTCGAGCGAGCGAGACGCAGGGTCGCGCAAGAGCTCATCGAGCTCGGCGTCGAGCTGCTGTGGGTCGATTGCCGTTTCTAGAGGGGCCGCAGGCCTTTCGCTCTCGCGGACCAACCGGGCAAGCACGCGACGCGAAGCACCGCGGTTGATGGGGATCAGCGAGGCTTCGATCGCGTCGTGTAGGTGACGAAGATCCCGCTGCGCTTCACCGGTCACGCCCTCGCGCACCAGCTCGACTAGGTGCGGTGGCACCCCGGGGCCCGCGGCAACGAGAAGCCGAGAGAGCACCGACAACAACGACCGCGCCGCTTCATTGGGCTCTGCGCGCACAGCAGACGGGGCGACGACTACCGACCCCTCGAGTGTTACCCGCACGTCGTCGGCTTCGAGCTTGACCGCCTGTTGCAGGAGGCCCTCACACGCTTCGAGTGCCACGAACGCGCCGATCTCGAAGGGAAGCCGATCGCCGCGTTGCTCCAACTCGTCAACCAGTTCCCCCACGCCCACGTCTACGCTCATCACTTCCCCTCAAGCCGCCTCCGGCGGCCGGACACATACCCCTTGGTCGAGCAGATATCGCTTGACCTCGGCCACAGTGTAGTGGCCATCGTGAAAGATAGAAGCGGCAAGCGCCGCATCCGCCCCAGCCGTGTCCAAACCTTCTCGGACGTGCTCGGGACTGCCCACGCCCCCAGAGGCAACCACCGGGATGGGCACAGCATCTACAACTGTGCGAGTTAACACCAGATCGTAGCCATCTTGGGTGCCGTCGCGGTCCATGCTGGTCAGAAGAATCTCGCCTGCGCCGAGATCGGCCACCTGCTGCGCCCAGGCGATCGCATCGAGCCCCGTATCACGCCTGCCGCCATGGGTGTAGACGGTCCACCGGTGCCCCTCCCCAGGGACCTGCTTGGCGTCGATCGCCACCACGATGGCTTGGGACCCATACGCCTCCGCCATCTCTCCGACGAAGGGCGGATTGGCCACCGCTGCGCTGTTGATCGATACCTTGTCCGCCCCCGCGTGAAGCAGCTCCCTCACGTCGCGCCGCTCCCGGACTCCGCCACCTACCGTCAGGGGGACAGCGATGGTAGAAGCCGCGCGGTCGACCAGATCGAACAATGTCCGGCGTTCCTCGTGGGAGGCGGTGATGTCGAGAAAGGTGATTTCATCCGCACCGCCGTCGCTATAGCGCTGGGCCGACTCGACCGGGTCACCTGCGTCCCGGAGACCGACGAAGTTCACGCCTTTGACCACACGGCCGCCCTTGACGTCCAGGCAAGGAATGATTCGCTTCGCGAGCATTACGTCCCTTCTAGTGCCGAAAACGCCTCAGACAAAGTGAACGCCCCCGAATAGAGCGCGCGACCGCAAACCGCCGCCCGGACCTCGGCTGCAGACAAGGCGAGAAGATGCTCGAGCGTGCCGATGCCGCCGGAGGCGATCACCGTGGCGCCGACCTGCTTCTGCAGCCCCGCGGTCCCTTGGACGTCTGGGCCCTCGCGCGTCCCGTCCTTTTGTATGTTCGTATAGAGGATCCCGGCGATATTCCATCGATCGACTTCGGTCGCGAGCTCGACGACATCGCGAGCGCTCTGCTCTTGCCAGCCTTCGACCGCAACCTTTCCACCGCGCGCATCGAGCGCCACGATTACGGCGTTGGGGTAGCGAGCGCAGATGGCGCTCGCCTGGTCGGGGGCCTTGACCACAATCGTGCCAAGAACCACCCGCGCCGCCCCAGCCTCGATCCAGCGAGTCGCAGCGGCCTCGTCCCGAACCCCGCCACCGATTTGGACCTGAAGGCCCGTTTCTCGGAGGATGTGCCGAATTGAGGCGACATGAGCGGCACTCCCGGTCCGCGCGCCCTCGAGATCGACGACGTGCAGCCGTCTAGCCCCCTCCTGCTCGAACTTCTTCGCGGCAGTGACGGGATCGTCGTCATAGACCGTGACCCGGTCGTAACGACCCTGATGTAAGCGAACGACTTTGCCGTCGAGCAAGTCGATGGCGGGGATCAACTCCACGAGACGTCTCCCAGGAAGTGCCCAATGACGCGTGCGCCGGCGTGTTGGCTTTTCTCCGGGTGGAACTGGCAAGCCAACACGTTGTTCCGCGCGATCGCCGAGCAGAACGGTCCGCCATAGTCGGTGATCGCCGCGACGAGTTTGTCGTCTTCGGGAACACAGTAATAGCTGTGCACGAAATAATACCACTCGCCGTCCTCAAAGACCGGATGCGTGCTCTTTATTTGGTTCCATCCGATGTGAGGCACTTTTAAGCGAACGCCGTGTTCATCTCGGAGGTCGAGCGAGAATCGCCGCACGGTCCCCCGGAAGATGCCGAGCCCTGGCTCTCCTGGAGCCTCTTCACTCGACTCGAAGAGCGCCTGCATCCCGAGGCAGATGCCGAGGTACGGGCGGCCGCTTTCGATCCAGGCTCGCACCGCGTCCCCGAGCTCTCCGCGGAGCGCGTGTGAGCATTCCTTAAAGGCACCTTGCCCAGGCATCACCAGGCGGTCCGCACGCAGGAGGACATCCGGGTCTGCGCTCAGCACGGGCTTCGTGCCCGCACGCTCGAAGGCCTTGGCCACGCTGTGGAGGTTTCCGAGGCCCAAATCGACGATCGCGACGCGGCCGGTAGTCATTCGGTCAACGTGCCCTTGGTCGACGGCACCCCGCGTACCCGAGGGTCGACCTCGGTCGCTTCCCGAAGCGCACGCGCAAAGGCCTTGAAGCTGATCTCGATGACGTGGTGGAGATTGTCTCCCGCGTGCTGGCGCATGTGCAGATTGCACTGGCTTCCTCGTACGAAGCCCTCGAAGAACACCTCCGCGAGCTCCGAATCGAAATCCCCGATCTTTGCCTTAGGCAACGAGACGGCCCACACGAAAAATGGTCGCCCCGACAAGTCGAGGGCACAGGTCACACAGGCCTCGTCCATCGGAAGCGTGGCCGATCCGTAGCGGCGGATCCCAGCTTTGTCACCGAGCGCTTCGGCGACGGCCTGGCCGAGGGAGATCGCCAGGTCTTCGGTTGTGTGGTGCCCATCGATGTGGGTGTCGCCGACTGCATGCACCTTGAGGTCGAAGAGCCCGTGCTTGGCGAGCTGCTCCACCATGTGCGTCAAAAACCCGATTGGAGTCTGCACTTGGTATTGGCCGCTGCCATCGAGATCGAGCTCGATGGAGATCTCGGTCTCCTTGGTTCGACGCTTTATGGTCGCCGTTCGTCCCATGACGCCGCAACCATAGCCCGGAAACTCCTAGGAGCCAGCAAGCCCTCGGTGCGGTAGTCAAATAGCAACAGGTCCGCTTCAGCCGGACTTCATCCGTTCGACAACTTCCTCGAGCTTGCCCTTGAGATCCTCGTTGTCGGGCTCGTTGTGGAGCGCCATCTGCAGATTGAGCTTCGCCTGCGGCCAGTCCCCGGCTTGCATTGCCTTGTGAGCGCGCGAAAAGAAAACCCTTGCCTTGCTCGAGCGGAGCATGACGCCACCAGGCGGACGCATGGTGCGTCGCGTCTCTTCGGCACGATCCGCTGAATATCGGAGGCGGCCCTGCCCTAGACCTTCGTCGTAGATCTTGCGCTTCATCGGATCGAGCAGCACCCGGTACGCCTCACTACCAAGCTGGTAGAGCTCGGTGTGACGGTCGCGCTCTTCCGCGGGCGCGGCGACGAACGTGTCCGGATGATGCTCGCGAGCGAAGCGATGAAATGCAGACCGAATCTGGTCAGGCGTCGCGGCGCGGATGATGCCAAGGATGGTGTAGTAGTCCTGCGCTTCCAGTGGCTCCGGCACGACCTACGCCCCCATCTTTGCCTCGTGGCGCTCGCGAAGCGCCTTAATCTGCTCATCGGGCAGCTCACCGATCAGTTTGATCGCGATCTGTTGCTGTTGGCCGGTCCCGACATCTTGCGCGCGAACTTTCAGCGTCCCGTCGGCGTCGATCATGAACCGCACCGCGATCTGAACCTTGCCTCGAGCAGCTGGCCTCAGCCCGTCGAGCACGACCTCGCCGAGCAGCTGGTTCCCGTTGATGTTGCGGGACTCGCCCTGGCAGATTCGGACAACCACGGTCTCTTGCTTGTCTCGCGCGGTCGTGAACATCTTGGTTTGACCCGCGGGGATTGCGGAGTTCCGACGGATGATGTGCTCGCAATAGCCGTCGACGGTTTCGACCCCGAGTGAAAGCGGAGTCACGTCGAGCAGCAGCGGGGGAGCAGGCCCTTCGGGAACTGGCAAGGCGCCGGTGACCGTCGATACCTCCTCGTCCAGGGCTGCCTCGAGCACCCGAGGCGCCGAGCTCGGCAACTCGAGCGGCGCGGGAGCAGGCTGATCGGACGGTACCTCCGAGGGCGTTCCAAAGGCATCGTCGCCAAGCTCGATCGCCAGCCCCGACTGCTCTTCGTCGATCACCTTACCCCGAGTCGCGGTTTCTGATGCGATCTCCATCAGAAGACCCGAGGCATCCGCCGTTCGCGTCGGCTGAAAATCGAGCGGGTCGACCGCGTCGGCAACCCGCGTGCGCATATCCTCGAAAGGCTCCTCACGGGAGCGCGTGGGTATGTCGACTACGGCATCTTCGGCCGGGTCCGCGGCCTTCTTCAAGTGAATCGGGGGCGGAGGGGGCGCCTGCCCCGGCAAAGTGGCTTTCCGCGCTTTGCGCGCGACCGGAGGAGGCGGAACCGGCGGCCGATCGCCGATATTGGTGACCTCGTCCTCGAAGTCGTCGCCGAAGTCCGTCTCTGCGCCGGGTTGGGCGACCTTCTTGAGCGCGACGCGCCCGAGTGCTGACGGGGGCTTGCGCCCTCGCGCCGAGAGCACGTTCGCTTGAAGGGCGGCTCCCTGCGCAACGACGAGATCGGGGTCGATGGTTGCCTGCGGCTTGCGGCCGAAGTACTCGGCGACCATCCGCTGAAGCAACGGAATGCGGGTCGAGCCACCCACCAAGATTACGTTGTCGAGCTGCGTCGGGCGAAGCCCTGCGGCCTTCATGGCATCCTCGCAAACGTCGAAGCTGCGCCCGACCAACGGCTGCACCATCTGCTCCAAGCGCTCACGGCTTAGCGCGTAGTCCAGGTTGAGCGCCGCGCCGCCATCACCATAGGCGAGCTCCTCGATGCAGAGCTTGACCTCCGCTTTTTCCGAAAGCTGGCACTTGGCCCACTCGGCCGCAGCGCGAAGGCGCTCAAACGCCTGAGCGTCCTGCCGTGCATCGTAACGTTGGCTTTCGAGGAACCGAGCAGCCATGTCATCGGCAATCAGATTGTCGACGTCGTCGCCACCGAGGAAGGTGTCGCCCGCGGTCGCAAGGACCTCGAATACGTCTCCCGCGAGTTGCAGAATCGTGATGTCGAAAGTGCCGCCGCCGAGATCATAGACCGCCACTCGCTCGTTCGACGACTTGTTGTACCCATAGGCGAGGGCTGCAGCGGTCGGCTCGTTCAGAATTCGCAAAACCTCGAGGCCCGCGACGCGCCCAGCCGCTTTGGTCGCGCTTCGTTGAAGCTCGTTGAAGTTCGCCGGCACCGTCACGACCGCCTGCTCGCAGTCCTCGCCGAGAGCGTCTTCGGCAACCTTGCGCACGTGTCGAAGCACGAACGCGCTGATCTCGCTGAGCGTATATGTCTCGCCGCGTGCCGCGACCAACACGCCCCCGCTTGGGCCTTCCGAAAGCTCGAACGCGAACCGTTCCTTCGCCTGCTTGACCTCGTAGCTCGTGTACGGACGACCGATCAGCCGCTTGATGGACGAAACGGTGTTCGCGGCATCGAGCAGCCGTCGCTCCTTGGCCGGCGTACCCACCAAGACATCGCCGCTTGGATGGAACGACACCACCGACGGAATGAGCTTTAGGCCATCGCTATCCGCGAGCACCCGGGCTCCCGATTGATCTGCAATGGCGACCACGGAATTGGTCGTTCCCAAGTCGATCCCAATGACGGGTCCTTTACTCACACTCGCCTACCCCCAGCAAAGCCTCTCTCTCTGCCTAGATCAGAATAGCGGTTTGTTCCCCGGATTACACGTTTCCGGGCCCAGAAGGCATATTTTGGCCTGGTTCTTCGCCTTCTTCGTCGTCCGTCTCGGCGACCGGCTCGACGTCCACCACCTGCTCGCCCTCGCGCAGACGAATCACGCGCACTCCCTGCGTGTTGCGACCGGTTTCCCGGATTTCCGAGACGTGGGTCCGTATGACTTGCCCGCCGTTGGTGATGACCATCAACTGGTCATCGGGCGAGACGAGCCTGAGCTTCACCAGGGGTCCGTTGCGGTCCGAGGTATCCATCGCGATGATCCCCTTGCCGCCTCGGTTTTGAGGACGCCACTCCGACACCGGGGTGCGCTTTCCGTAGCCGTTGGCACTCACGGTCAGGACCTGTTCAGTCTCTTCGTCTTCGATGATGTCCATGCCGATGACGAAATCGCCTTCGCGGAGATCGATGCCTTTGACGCCCATCGAGTCGCGGCCCATCGCGCGCACGTGCTGGATCGGAAAACGAATGCTCATCCCGTGGGAAGTTCCGATGAGCACGTTCTGGCCGGGGGTGACGATGCGCGCTGTCAGCAGCCCGTCCCCTTCGCCGATTGCGACCCCGATGATCCCGGTCTGGCGGATGTTCGCGTACGCGCTCAGGTTGGTGCGCTTGACCCGGCCCCGTCGCGTGCACGTCAAAAGGTACCCATCCTCCACGAACTCGCGTATCGGTAGGATCGCGGCAACCCTTTCGTCGGGCTCCATGCCCACCAAGTTGACGACCGCTCTACCTCGGGCAGCCCGGCCGGTCTCGGGAATCTGGTAGACCTTCTTGAGGTAGGCCTTGCCCTTGTCGCTCAGGAACAACACGTGGGCGTGCGCATTGACCACGAAGACCCAGCTGACGAAATCTTGGTCGCGGGTGGCCATCGCCCGAAGGCCCTTTCCGCCGCGCCCCTGCGCACGGTACTCGCTCAACGGGACGCGCTTGATGTACCCCGCGTGTGAGACCGTCACGACCACCTCTTCGTCGGGAACCAGGTCCTCGATTGAGATGTCGCCCTCCGCTTCGACGATTTCGGTGCGTCGAGCATCGCCGTAGCGTTCTCGGATTTCGTCCAGCTCTTCGACGATCACCCGGTCGAGAAGCTCTTTGCTCGCGAGGATGGCTTCGAGCTTCCCGATCAGGTCGCACAGATCGCCGTAATCGGTCGCTAGCTTCTCCCGTTCGAGGCCGGTCAGCCGCGAGAGGCGCATCTCCAAGATGGCTTTGGCCTGGCGCTCGGAGAGAAAGTACTCGCCGCGTTCCTTGGCGGCTTTGATCTCGTCGGCGGGACGTCCTGCGCGACGCACAAATTCCTCGAGGCCTGTCAGGGCAAGCTTCATCAGACGGGCTTTTGCTTCGTCGGAATCCTTCGAGGAGCGAATTGTGCTGACGACGAGATCGACATCGGTGACCGCCATGCCGAGCCCCTCGACGAGCTCACGTTGCGCTCGAGCCTGTCGAAGGTCGTAGCGTGTTCGCCGGAGGACCACCTCGCGACGGTGGCCGATGAACCGGAGCAGTGTGGTCTTGAGGTCGAGCACCTCCGGCCGCTGCTTGACGATCGCCAGGCAGTTGTACCCGAAGGTGCTCTGAAGCGCGGTCATCTGGTAGAGCTTGTTGAGAACGATCTCGCCGTGGGCGTCGCGCTTGAGCTCGATTACCGCCCGCAGCCCGTCGCGGTCGGATTCGTCCCGGATGTCGCTAATGCCGTCCAGCCGCTTGTCGCGGACCAGGTCGGCGATTTTCTTCAGAAGCTCTGCCTTGTTCACCTGGTATGGGATCTCGGTGATCACGATCATTTCGCGGTCGGCCTTGCCTGGGAGCGGCTCTATCGAGGCTCGCGCTCGCATCACGATGCGACCTCGCCCCGTGCGGTAGCCGAGCCGGATGCCGGAGGTGCCATAGATGTACCCCGCGGTGGGGAAGTCGGGTCCTTTGACCCCCTCGCGGCCGGACTCTGGGTCGTCGTGCATCAGCTCGTCGACCGTGAGCTCGGGGTCGCTCATGAGCCGAACGGTCGCGTCGATCACCTCGCGGAGATTGTGCGGGGGAATATTGGTCGCCATCCCAACCGCAATGCCGCCCGAGCCGTTGACCAGGAGATTGGGTACGCGGCTCGGAAGGACCAGGGGCTCATTTTCGGAGTCGTCGAAGTTTGGGCCGAAGTCGACGGTTTCTTTTTCGATATCGGCGAGGAGCTCCGAGGCGAGCCGATGCATCCGAACCTCTGTGTAACGCATCGCTGCGGGGGGATCGCCGTCGACCGAGCCGAAGTTGCCCTGCCCATCGACCAGCGGATACCGCATGGAGAAATCCTGCGCCATGCGCACCAGTGCATCGTAGACCGCGGTATCGCCATGTGGATGGTACTTGCCCAGCACGTCACCGACGATCCGAGCGCTCTTCTTGTACGCGTGGTTCCAGTGCACCTTTTGCTCGTGCATGGAGTAGAGGATGCGACGGTGGACTGGCTTGAGTCCGTCGCGAACGTCGGGAATCGCGCGCCCGATGATGACGCTCATCGCGTAGTCGAGGTACGAGCGCCGCATCTCGTCTTCGAGCGTGACCGGCTGCTTTTGCGGAAATTCTGCCATGAACTACTGCTCCCACGCGCTGCTTCCCTGAATGCAACGCCGGCGCGAAGCTACCACGCGACCAGCAGCCCTGCACGCGCTCGCCATCACGTCCAAGCGCCGTTTTTTGGCTGCTTTCGAGGAAGTCTCGTAAACCCGTACGAGGGACGAGACAAGACACTAGATGGATACTGCAATGCGCGATCTGGAACGGATCGAAGAGCGATCCTCGGACGACGGAAACCGGGTGCTGGTGCTCTCGGGGGTGGGCCTGATCGCCGCGATCGGAATCGTCGTTGCGGCCATCGCAGCGCTGCCCGATGACGACGAAGCGCGGATCGACGACCCGCTGCAGGCGCTCGCGCTGCAGGGCGCGCCCGAAGTGGCGCAGGCCTCTGAGGACGAGCCTCCGGGCCCCGCTCTCGATCCCAAAACCCTCAGCTTTCCTACGACGTTGGTGACCGAATCTCGTCCCGAGGTTGCCGCGGCGATGGCGGCCGCTGCAGCAGAGCTCGCGCACCTCGACCCGCTGACGAGCCCGCCTCCTCGTTCGAAAATCGCAGCAGGGCTGCCGGCAGCGGTCACTGCCGGGCCTGACCGCGAGGTCGTCGAGATGGCCGCGGTTCGAGACCCGCTGGTCGCGGCGACCGTTCCCGATAGGACCAAGAGCTCGCCCGCAGGTTACGAGGGCCTCTACACCTTGCAGGTCATCAGCTACCGAGACCCACAAGAGGCACAGGTGTTTGCAGACGCCTTGCGTAAGCGAGGCCACGCCGCGTATGTGACCAGCGGCTCAGTCGAGGGCCGGGGCACACACTGGCGCGTTCGGATCGGTCCCTTCGAATCGCGCCGCGAGGCTCAAAGCTACCGCACGACGTTCGAGCACGAAGAAGGCATGAATACGTTCATCGTTCGCAAGAAGAAGTGAGGAGCGTCGCGCTGGCTTGCCAAAGGAGCTCGAGCATTGTGAACGCAGCGCGGGCCTTTTTGGGCATGACCGCAATCATCCCTCTCGGTGCACTCTGCGGTTGTGACCAACTGTTTGACCTAATCGACGAGCTCGATGATCCACCTCCAACCGAGCCGACCATCGCGGAGCCGCCGGCTCCGGTGCAAGAAGAGAAGGCGCCCGAGAGGCCCGAGAATTCGATCGCGCGCTCCGAAACGGAAGTGATCACGTTTCGGAACATCCTCGAGGACGAAGAGATGAACCGCGAAGAACGGATTCAAGCCCTGCTCAAGCTCGGTCCCGCTGCACTGCAAGCGCCAACTTCGCGGAGAAGCGGAGTGTCCCCACCGCAAAAAACAGAGCCCCGACAACGAGACAGGGAGCCCAAGGACTGGGAGATTGCCAATGCCCGAAGGCGTGTCCCAGTGGTGATGTACTCCACCGCGTGGTGCGGCGTGTGCACGAAAGCACGCCGATACTTTCAAGAGAACCGAATCTCGTTCGCCGAGTACGACGTGGACGAGAACGCAAGCGCGAGAGCCGAGTATCTGCTGCTGAATCCGCGCCGTTCGGTCCCGACGATCAAGATCGGGAGCGAGGTGATCGTCGGCTTTAGTGAACAGGCGGTTGGTCGGGCGCTCGACGACGCGGCGAGAGCACGTCTCAACTAGACCGTGTAAGCGCCGTCCCGCGCCGCAACCCCAGTGTTGCGCGGATTCGGGGGCTTGGCTAGGCTCGCCCCCCACCACTTCTCACAGAAAGGCGCACCAATGCTCGACCGTTGTCGAATGATCCTCTTTGCACTCTTGACCGCTGCTTCGCTGATCTCGTCGGTCGATGCAACGGCGCAGTCGCCTGTCCTCGACCGCGTCCTCAAGAGCGGCGAGCTCCGCGTGGGGATGACGGCCGACCAACCTCCCCTCAACGCACGGAACAAGGCCGGCGAAATGATGGGGTTGGAAGTCGACCTTGCAGAGGGCCTCGCACATGCGCTCGGTCTCGAGCTCAAAGTCGTC
>JBFICQ010000090.1:0-12023 GCA_041581895.1 Polyangiales bacterium
CGCAGCCGTGTCTGCACGGCTTCCTTGCTGTCCGCCTCGATGATCCCGGTCTGAACCTCACCCGCGCGAGTGCGCGCTTCGTATACCCACTCGGCCATCTAATTTTCGCCCGGTCCCCCGCGCGCCTCTCAAAATCCTAGCCGATCAGTGATCATCGGGTCAAAAGCCGAGCGCAATTCCGCTCTGACTGCCATCCCCTCAGCCCTAGTTGCGATAGGGATTCTGGATGTCGATGTCGACGGGCTCGACCTTCGGCCTTGGCGGCGGCTGAGCTTTCCTCGGCGCTGCCGGCTGGGCCGAAGGCGGCGCGGAAGTCGTAGACTTGGGCTCTGGCTGAGGCTTTGGGCGCGCACGTTTCCGGCGCACCCGCCGAACCGACTTGGCTGCCGGCTCGGCAGGGGCAGCTGGCTTGAGGTCCGCTGGCGACCCTTGGACGCCCTTTGGCGGCCGTGCGGCCGGTCCTTTCGCTGCTGTTTCCTCGGGCGGCGGCGCGGCGTCCGGGACTGCGGGCTCGAGAGCTTGCTCGCTGGGATTGGTCGTGGTGGGCGTCGGCGATGCACCGAGCAGCTGCCAGACCAAGAAGGCCGCATACATGAACACCAGCGCAGCCAGCAGCATGACGAACCACTTCAGCCAGCTCGAGTCTGCCGCAGCACGCACGATCACTGGGGTGCCGTCGGTCAACATGCCCGAGACGCTTCCATCGGGTGCCAGGGTTTCGGCGCGACTGTAGGTCCGACTCGCCTGCGCAGCGCCTTCACGGGGCATGGGCACCTTGGATTGGGCGAACTCGGTACGGCCGAGCATGTCGATAGCGTCGCGCACTCGCTGCCGCTCCTGTTGGAGCTTTTCGACGTCGAGTGTCCGAACGACTTCCGCCACATCGCGTGTCTTGGCGACACCACCCCTACCAGCAGCGGCGTCGAGCGCCTCAGCGAACTCGTCTGCGCTCTGAAACCGGCCTGCGGGATCTCGGCTCAAAGCCTTGATCACGACCTCGTCGTAGCGTCCCAAATCAGGCCACAACTTCGAAGGGGGGATGATCTCTTCGTGAAGGAGCCTATTCAGCGTCGCGGCGTTGGTGTCGGCCTTGAACAAACGCCGCCCGGTGAGTGACTCCCAGAGGATGATTCCAACGCTGAACAAGTCCGAACGTTGGTCGGTCTGATTCGAGGAGGCCTGCTCCGGCGCCATGTAGGAGAGCTTTCCTTTGAACTGACCCGCGCGGGTAGACGCCATCCGAACGTCCGCCTTTGCCACACCGAAATCGGTGAGCCGTGCAATGCCGTCGGTTCCAATGAGGATGTTGTGCGGCGAAACGTCGCGGTGAACGAGCTTGAGGTGATGGCCATTCTCATCGGTGAGCCGGTGTGCGGCGGCTAGACCCTGAAGCGCGTCGACGAGCACTCGACAGACGAACGGTTGCGGCAGTCGCTCGCCCATCTTGGCAGCGCGCCCGAGTAGGGCGCCCAAGTGGTTACCCTCAATGTATTCCATCACGAGGAAGTAGCCATCGCCAGGGCTGTCGCTGATGTCGAGCGTTGGAACGACGTTCATGTGACGAATCCTTGCGGCGAGCCGCGCTTCATCGAGGAACATCGAGATGAATTCCTGCTCGTAAGCCAGGTGCGGATGCAACACCTTTATCGCGACGAGACGCTCGAATCCGGCCACTCCCTGTGCTCGCGCGACATAAACAGACGCCATCCCGCCTGACGCGAGCTGCGTCAGGATCTCGTATCGGCCGAGCTGCCGACCAGCGACCACGCGCGAAATGCGGTCGCCTTCCGGTATGCCGGCTGGTGCGTTCATTAGAAACGACCCTTGAGCGTGAAAGCTCCGCCTTTGTTGGCCACTCCGATCGCAGGCTCAACGCGCCTGCTCGTGGGCTCCCGAGACTCTTTCTTCCAGTTGGTGAACACCCCCAAGACCGCTGTCGTTGCGGCCATGCCTGCCGTAACACCGATCAAGATGTTCGTTCGCCGTTCCTTGCTCCGGCCGTCTTCGAGAAGTGCCTGGGCCTCCTCGGCTGGAGTGGGTGAGCCGCCGGCATTGATCCCCGGCGAATTCGCCGTGCGTGCGGCGGCCTCGTACTGAGTGACGCCGTTCTTGGCGTCGAGGCCCGACCAGATGGTGACGGCGCCGAGCGCGACCGTCGTACCGAGCGAGGTGAAGAAGGTCCAGCGTGGAATGGGCGGCGGTGGTGGAGGAAGCGGCGCAGCAAGCTCGATGGTCTTGGCGGTGCCAGGCTCTCCCCGGACCATGGTGGAAGTCTCGCCCGTTTCGTAGGCGGCCTTGAGCGAGTGCTCTACACCCGCCGAAACGAAAAAGGTGTCGTGTTGGATCAGCGCGCCATCGAGCTCGAGGGTGCACTGCTTCGCACATCCGGCTTTCACCAGCACGGCGGTCGGTCGGACCGCTTCGATGATCGTCTTCGCAGGCTTCTCGGCGCGTGAGTCCGTCGGGTAACGATCGAGAAGTAGAAGAGCGAGGTTCGCTGCGCGGATCGAGTTGCCCGCTTTGTCGTGTGCACGTACTGCTTGAAGCAGCGCGGTCGAGGTCGGCACCAATCGATACGCACGTTCAAACCAGTGAGCCGCAAGCTCGTATCTTTCCGCGAGGTACGCCGAGGTGCCCTGGTCGTAAGCGTCGGCTGCTTTGGCGCGCTCCTCGACCGAGACGTTCTCCCCCCCATCAGTCGCCAACTGCGCTTCGGTCGTAACGGAAAACAACAAAGAGAGTGTTAGGACGATGGGGCTCGCCCATCGCCGCCCATAAGCCATGCTGGTCATTCGCTAAATCCCGCCTTAACGATAATAAAAATCTGGCGGGACGCCGAATCCGTCGTCAGCGCGGGCCCTGTCTATAACCCTTTTGGTCCAAATTGGTCAGCATCTGCCGGAATTCCTCTTGCTCGGGGGAACGGATTTCCGCGAGCTCCCGGTCGAGAACCCCATGCGCAACCAGGTGGAGCAGCGATTGGTTCATCGTCTGCATGCCCGAGCTCTCCTGGCCGGTCTGCATGATGCCGTACATCTGATGGATCTTGTCTTCGCGGATCAGGTTTCGAATCGCCGCGTTGGGGATCAGCGCCTCGCAAGCCATCACTCGGCCGGGCCCATCGCATCGGGGCAGCAGCATTTGACTCAACACCCCTTGAAGGACGAACGACAGCTGCGCGCGAATTTGGCTCTGCTGGCCCGACGGGAACACGTCGATGATACGGTTGATCGACTGGGCGGCGGTGTTGGTGTGCAACGTGGCGAACACCAAGTGACCGGTTTCGGAAATCGTGAGGGCGGCCTCGATCGTTTCGAGATCGCGCATCTCGCCGATCAGAACCACGTCCGGGTCTTGTCGAAGGACGTATTTGAGAGCGTCCTTAAAGCCCGTCGTATCCGAACCCACCTCTCGCTGGTTCACGATGCAGAGCTTGTTCGAGTGCAGGAACTCGATGGGGTCCTCGACCGTGACGATGTGATGGCGATGCTCGCTGTTGATCTTGTCTATCATCGAGGCCAGCGTGGTCGACTTGCCGGAACCGGTTGGACCGGTGACTAGTACCAAGCCGCGGGGGCGAGTGCATAGCTCTTCGACCACGGGGGGCACGCCCAACTCGGACAAAGGCCGGATCTGAAAAGGAATGGCACGAAACGCACCCGTCACTGCACCGCGCTGCAGGAAGACGTTGGCACGAAAACGCGACAAGGACTTCACGCCAAACGAGAAGTCGATTTCGTGCCCCTTCTCGAAACGCAGACGTTGATCTTCCGTCATGACCTCGTAGCAGAGCGCCTTGCTCTCGCGTGGTTTGAGCGGAGGCGTTCTCAGAGGCACCAGCTGGCCGTCGATGCGTAACTGTGGTGGAGAGCCGGTAGTGATGTGCAAGTCGGAGGCGCCGCGTTCGACCATGAGCCTAAGCAGCTGGCGCAAGGTAAGAGAGGGAGCTGGTTGTGGTGCAGCCATGCGGTCAGCATATCAGAGCGCAACACCATCGCCTAAGCGGAGCGCCGCGGCCACCTGCCGCGCCGGAGCCAGTCCTGGCGTCGGTATGGGGATTCGACTTGGCGCGCGACGGAAGCAGCAGCCAAGAACGAGCCCTCGAAGCCTAGGCCGGGCGCCACTTGATCATTGCAAAGAAAAACCCCGCGCAGTGGAGTGCGTGTGGGTAGCGCACACACGCCGAGAGCGCGCCGCGTTGGATACTCGTACACAGCTGGCATCGTTTGAGGACCGCGAGCCCATGGATCACTGCACGGAAGTTCGGTGTCGCCCCGCCGCACGCTAGGTGGCAATCCATCGTGAGGACTGTCCATCCAAATCAAATGCCGATCGAGGAAAGGTACCACCGAACGAAGCGCGTCGAGGGCCTCTTCGCGCACGAAGTCGAGGGCAGAGCCGGCGTCGAGGCGGTGCTCCTCCACTAGTCGGCACAGCGTCAACAAAGTTCGGTCCTGATCAACCGAGCGTCGCCCGAGCAGGAAGGACACGTCGTTCGTGTCGCCTGCGCAGATCAATCCCAGGGGCTCGAGTGCCTCTGGAACCCCCTCAGAAGCCACGAGAAAGTGTACCGAGCACCGGTAGGCGCGTGCACGCGGCTCCCCGACGCGCTCAAACAGCGAGGCCAACGACGCACGCTCAGACGCGAGTTGCGAAAGCTCGGCGATTGCGGTGCCGTGCACGATCTGGGTACAGCCAATTTCCTCCTCAGAGCGCGTCAAACGAATGATGTGGCCTCGACGGCCGTCGCGGCGGATGAGTTGCACGCGATCACGAGGGCGGACGTCGCTGCCCCAAGACCGAATGCGCGAAACGAGAGCCTGGTGAAACCAAGCGCTCCCTCCCGATAGCTGGGTGACGTCTCCCAGGATCTGACCATATAACCGTGCTCGGGTCGCGTCTGAATGCTGCCACGCCAAAAGCCCGGACAGATGTGCAAGACTTTGCTCGAATGCGATTCGGAGCGGGTGCCGAGTTGGGAGCTGTCTCCAAGACGTCCAGCCTTGTCCCTCACGGTCGAACCGCTGCCCTGTAGTCGTGAAAGAGAATCGCTGCCGTTCGATGAAAGTCTCGGGCGGCCATGTCAGATCGCGTCTCACGATGGCGTCGAGCTCGTCACGAACCTCCCCGAGGGTTCGAGTGATGTCGATTGCTTGTCGCCGCACCTCGGGGGCCTCGCGCGCCAGCTCGCCTGCCCACCGGTCGCCGTCGTACAGGTCGACGCGCCGGTCCGCCAAGAGAAGTTGAAACGGCCGTTCTCGTTCGGGCATGCGCTGGCGAACGTCTTGCTGGATCGCGAGCTCGTCCAACACCCGTTGTATCGCCGGACTACGGATCCCGGTGACGATGAGCCTGTTGCGTTCGATTTCGACCCCGCCTAGCGTGTACGAAGGCGACAACACTCCTTGCCCCAGCACCAAGACTCGCAGTCCGCGGCGTGCGAGTAGGGCGGCGCAAACGAGCGGTCCGGAATGCGTGCCGAGAATGACGACGTCATAGAAGCTCGTCGGCACGTCTCAGACTTCCGGAACAGACAGAGCCTTCGACGGATCCGCGCAGGTCGTTTTGATCTTGAGAGGATTGAGTTCGATTTCGCCCTCAGCGATCCAACTGATGACCTTCGGCAGAAGCCTGTGCTCCTGAACCTGGATTCGCGCATGCAAGGTCTCCGGGGTGTCGTCGGGCAGAACGGGCACCGCCGCCTGAGCGATGATGGGGCCCGTGTCCACCCCGTCATCGACGACGTGGACCGTGCACCCACTTATTCGCACACCTGCTTCGAGGGCGTCTTTGGGACCATTGTGGCCGGCGAAAGACGGCAGCAGGGCCGGGTGCACGTTGATGATTCGCCCGGGAAATCGGGCGAGAAAGGGAGCGCCGAGGATTTTCATGAAACCGGCCAGCACGACGAGCTCGGGATTCAGCGACGCGACTTGCTCCGTGAGCTCAACATTCCACCGCTGGCGGTCGTCGCCTTTTTTCAGGGCGACGACCCGTATCGGGATCCCGCGTGCTTCCGCAAACTCGAGCGCCGCGGCGTTTCGTTTGTCGGACACGACGCCTACGATGCGGGCTTTGCACCCGCCTTCGTCGATCGCGCGACAGATCGCTCTCAGATTCGAACCACGACCAGAAGCGAGAACCACCGTGTCCATGAACGCTCCTACGCCGAAAACGTAACTCCTTCGCCGTCGATCACCTCACCGATCGACAAAGCAAACTCCCCCTTTTCGTTGAGTGCGTCGACCAAGCTGCGCGCTTTGGTGGTGTCGGCGATCAGCGCGAAGCCGATCCCCATGTTGAAGGTTCGCCGCATCTCGGTATCGTCGATGCCGCCTCGCTTCTGGATCAGGTCGAAGATCGGTTTCGGCTCCCAGGAGCCCGGGTCGAGCCTAATACCAAGACCCTTCGGCAAGACACGCGGAAGATTCTCCGGAAGCCCACCGCCGGTAACGTGACACATTGCGTGGACGTCGTGTTGGAGCCCTAGACTGGAGGCGTTTACGTAGATCTTGGTGGGCTCGAGCAGCACTCGTCCGAGAGCGCGTCCCGGTTCCACCACCTCGTCGAGAGACAGCGGTGCTTCGCCCTCCAGCAAGACGCGTCGCGCGAGCGAGTATCCATTCGAGTGCAAACCCGAAGACGCAAGACCGATGACGATGTCCCCGGCCTTCACCGACGCGCCATCTATGATGCGCTTTCGCTCGACGACACCGACCGCGAAGCCCGCGAGGTCGTATTCGCCTGAAGCGTAGAATCCCGGTAACTCCGCGGTTTCTCCACCTAGAAGCGCGCACCCTGCGCGACGGCACCCCTCGGCAATTCCGCGCACCACGGCCTCGCCTTGATCGACATCGAGCTTCGAAGTCGCGAAATAGTCCAAAAAGAAGAGAGGACGCGCACCGACTGTGATGATGTCATTCACGCACATCGCTACCAGGTCGATGCCGATCGAGTCGTGTTGACCGAGCTTGAACGCGAGCTTCAGCTTCGTGCCCACGCCATCGGTTCCAGACACCAGCACGGGGTCCTCGATGTCGTCTGGAAGCGCGCAAAGCCCGGCAAAGCCGCCTATAGAACCGAGCACGTGCGGCGTCGCCGTGGCTTTGGCGAGGGGTTTGATGCGTTCGACGAGCCGTTCCCCGGCTTCGATATCGACGCCCGCGTCGCGGTAGGTCCAGCCCGCCATGCGCCGGAAACTAGGCGATCGGTTGGTGCCGGTCAACGAGGGCCAATCCGTTGACCGTTTGGGCCTGGTCGCGTACACACCCGGGCATTCGAGGCGGGGCGAACACACACACGATCGGGCTCGTGGTGCTGCTCTCGGTGAGCAGCGGCTGCGACGCCGCGCCGACTTCCAAGCCCGAAGCAGACTTGCCGGGTCCGCTTCCGGTGCTCGAAGAACATCCGAAGTTGACCCGCCCAAACGCACAGCTTCGGCGTATCGACGTCTACGGAGCCGAGCGGACGGATACCGCCGGCGCGCGTGTCGTTCTCACCTTCGAGGGGGCGCCTCTTTTTCATCAAAAGCAGATGCCGCCCGAGGGGGTGCTGCCCGCGCGGATCGCGATCGAGCTGGTGGACACCGACTGGGAAGATTCAGTGCCGGTGTCCCAAGCGGTAGGACGAGGGGGCGTGGAGCGTATCCGCCTCGCGACCCCGAATCCTCGAGTCGTGATCGACCTTCTGGAGGGTGCAAACGGTCGGGTATTCTACCTGACAGATCCCTACCGAATCGTGATCGACGTGAGCTCTGCCGGGGCAGGCCGCGCCAAGAAACGCCGACCAGTAGTGGTTTTGGATCCCGGACATGGCGGTGACGAGCCTGGGGCAGCGAACGATGCCTACGACCTCGTCGAGGCGAAGGTCGCGCTCGAAATTGCAAAACTCACCGCGAACCGTCTCCGTGCCATCATGCCGCGTGCACGGGTTCTTCTCACACGCGAGGACGACACGGGGCTCTCGCTCGAAGCACGGTGCGCGCTTGCCAATGCCATGGAGGCGGATGTCTTCGCCTCGATCCACTTGAACGCAGGCTCGGGCGAGGTGCGTCGGGGCGGGGTCACGACATTCGTTCTCGACACGACCAACAATCGCCAGGCGCTGCGTCTTGCCGCGCGGGAAAACGGAACGCGAGTCGCCGAGGTGAGCGGAATTCAGAAACTGCTTGCTCGGCTTCATCGTCGCGGACAAATCGACGAGTCGCTGCGCCTCGCCTCGAAGATCCAGCGGACCACGTTGAAGCGCGGCAGAATCGTTCTGCCACGATTGGCCGATCGTGGCGTGCGCCGAGCCATGTTCTACGTCCTCGTCGGCGCCAGGATGCCGGCCGTTCTGGTCGAAGCTTCGTTTCTAACCTACGAGCCCGAAGCGCGCGCTCTCACGACGCGCCACTACAGACGCGCGCTGGCGGACGGCATCGCGTCGGGCATCGCTTCTTACCTACGGGCACGATAGCTTGCTCGGACCCCGACGTACGGTCATACTCGTCGATCGTTGTCCGAAGGATCCAGTCCGGTCGTCGATCTAGGTGGCCTCGCCCCAAAGCTCGGTCAGACCTGTAGTGGTTATCTCGGTGGATACCGCCGGGCGTTCGAGGACGCGGTGCGTCGTGGCGACCTGGGGGTTCTCACTGCTCGCTCTCATGCGCGAGCGCTCGACGGTTTGTTGAACGCTCTTTACTGCGCCTCGGACGCAGCTAGCCAAACACTCGGGCAGAGCCCGCGCGGACGACTGGCGCTCGTTGCCGTAGGGGGCTACGGCCGGTCCACGCTCGGACTCCACAGCGATGTCGACGTCGTCTTCCTTTGCGACGACTCGTCCGATCCTTTCGTCGGCGCGCTTGCTGAAGGGTTGCTCTACCCTTTGTGGGACTTGGGTGTCGACATCGGTCATGCGGTCCGTAGCGTTGAAGAGACCGTGCGCTTGGCGCGCGAAGACATCCGCACCACCACCACTCTGATCGATTTCCGGCGCATCGCGGGAAGCGGCTCCATTCTCGACGACTTGGAGCGTAGCGCCCGCAAACAGGTGTTGGAGCCGCATCTAGTCGAGTTCCTCGACGCCCTCGAGCAAGACACGGCGAACCGGCACCGCCGTTTTGGAGGAAGTCTTTATCTTCTCGAGCCAGACGTGAAGCAAGGCCGAGGCGGTCTGCGCGACTTGGACGTGGCCGAATGGGCGGCGCGGGCTCGTTGGGGAGCCCGGAATGAGCCGGACTACGTGCGAACCGGTGCGCTCCTCGCGCGTGAAGTGCGTGAGCTCGATGATGCACGCGAGATGCTTTGGCGCGTGCGGAACTTGCTGCATCTTCGCGCGGGCCGCCAACAAGACCGACTCACGTTTGGCGATCAGGAAGATCTCGCGCAAGAGCTCGGGTTCGTTGATGGAGTGACCCTTGGCGTTGAACAGTTCATGCAAGCTTACTATCGCCATGCTCGGATCGTCGCGCTGACGGCAGAACGAATGCTCGACCGGGCGCGCCCTCGTCGCCAGGGTCGCGCGGCTACGTTTCGCAAGCTGGCCGACGGCATCTTCCTGGCCGATGACGTCATCTCGCTCGAAGAGCCAAATCGCCTGGAGTCCGACCCCGCACTAGCATTTCGTTTCTACCGGCAGGCTCTCAGGCACCAAAAACGGCCGGACCATTCCGTCCGCGATGCCATCGCCCGCACCGCTCCCGACAAACGCTGGCGCCTCCGGCTGCAGGATTCGGAGGAGGCGACTCAGCTGTTTCTCTCCGAGCTTTTGAACGTGGACAGCGCACCATTTCGAACCGGCTCGACGATAGCCGAGCTTCACGAGGTGGGCTTGGTCACCGCGATGATTCCGGAGTTCGATCCATTGGTCGGTCGAGTCAATCACGATTTGTTTCACGTCTACACGGCAGACATCCACGCGGTGAAGGCGCTCGAGCATCTTCAAGCACTGACCCGGGGCGAGAGCCGCGTTTCTTCATTGGCCGCGCGCCTAGCTGCGGAAGCACCCCGTCGTCTTCCGGTTTTCTTGGCTGTTCTGCTGCATTCGTTGGGCCGCGTTCGCGGCAAGGACCAGGAGGCCCAGGGCGCACGTCTCGCTGAAAGCGTCGCTCTGCGTTTGGGCTTCAGCGCGATCGATGCGCAACACATCGGCTGGCTCGTGCGCGAGCAGAAGTCGCTCTACCGTTGGGCTACACAGCGCGACATCCACGATCCTCAAAGTCTTGCCGAAGTCGTCCGCATGGTGGGGACCTCCGAACGCCTTCGTGATCTCTTTCTATGCACCATCGGGGTGGTTTCCACGGCAAACCCGAAGGGAATCAGCTCTTGGAAGGCGCGTGCGCTCGAAGATCTCTATCTCGCGACCCTCGCCGAGCTCGAGTCGGGCCAGACACCGATCCAGACTGAAACCCGAGCGCTCGAGGTGAAGCTCCAAGCTGTCGTCGGCTTCGCAGGGGACGCAGGCCAAGAGGAGCTTCAGGCCTTCATCGATCAAATGCCCGACCGCTACTTTCTCGCAAATCCGGTGGACGTGGTTCGTCGACACGCTCGAATAGCCCGCGATCGCGATCCCGATCTCGTCACCGTGCGCGTCGGTCCCGGACCGAGCGACGACGTCGAGGAGGTCGTGGTCGTAAGCTCCGACCGTTCCGGTTTTCTGGCCGATCTCACGGCGGTATTCGCCGCGCACGATCTTTCTGTCCTGAGCGCTCAGATCTACACGCGGCAACGTCCCGCGGGCAACGAAGTGTTCGACGTGTTTTGGGTGAAAATCGGGGAGAATACCCCCATGCCCGCGCGACTCGCCGAAGAGCTTCGGGAGGACATCGCGCGCCGCATCACCAATCGTATCTCCGCCGAGGATCTCATTGCGCGCGGGAGCACGCCGCCGCCCTGGGCCGTGCGCCCTGGCCCACAGGTACCGACTCACATCAGCGTCGACAACAATGCCTCGGCAAAATACACCATCGTCGACGTCTTCACTCGGGACCGCAAAGGCCTGCTTCACGAGATCGCACGGACCCTGCATGAGCTCGATTTGAGCATTGCCGTCTCGAAGGTGAACACCGAGGGGCAGAGCGTTGCGGACGTATTCTACGTGGCCGATCAAGATGGCAAAAAGCTGAGGGACCCTGAGCGCCTCAAGAGCCTCCAGCGCGTCTTGTACGATCGTGTCCTGGCACTTCACGCCCGCGCCGAGACTCAATGAGCCGAAAACGGCGCAGCGCAGGCGTGAGCGTACGTCCGTGGACCGGTATTTTTGTCATCGTTTTCATTGTTGCGACCGCCTGCGGCTCGACTCATACCAAGAGCACGAGCTCGGCGCCCGCTTCCCGTGAACAGGCGAGCCGACCCCCCGCAACCGCGGAGGTTTTGCGCGGCGAGCAGCTCTTGGCCAAAGGCCAAACCGAGGAGGCATGGATTGCGTTCGAGAAGGCAATCGAAAACGATCCACGAGATCCGCGCGCATGGTTGGATTTAGGTCTCGCTTACGAGGAGCTGGGTGATCAGCCCGCAGCCGAAGAAGCGTACCGCCGTTCGATCGAAATCGACGGCAATTTCGCCGAGCCTTACAACAACCTCGGGGTCTTGCTTCGTGAGCGCGGCGCGTTGGGCGATGCGATTCTGCTGCTCGAACGAGCCGCGGCTCTCGACCCAGAGCTCGGGCCCGCTCGCTTCAACCTCGCGCTCGCCTACGAAGACGCTGGCGAGCGTGAAAAGTCCGAGCGTCAGTATCTCTCGGCGATCGAAGCCCTTCCGAACGATCCAGTTCCGCGAATCAATCTCGCAATGCTCTACCTCGACACGGACCGCCCCGATGAGGCAGCGAATCAGCTTCGAGCCGCCGTGCTGAAAGTGCGCGGCGATGTGCTTCTCTCGATCGCCGTTGGTGGAGCGCTTCGGCGGGCCGGAGAGCCCGAGGAGGCGGTCGAGGTCCTCCACGCTGCGCTCGAGCATGCTTCCGATCCTCCACCGACCGAGCTCGTCGCCGAGCTCGCGTTGGCGCTTTACGCGACTGGTGAGCTTCAGGCGGCGGAGAACACC
>JBFICQ010000091.1:0-12012 GCA_041581895.1 Polyangiales bacterium
GAAACGGAATCGCGGACACGTCGTCGAGCTGGAGGGTGGGGCGGGTCGAGTCCCCTGGGCGCCATGCGTTAGGATCGTAAAGCTCGATCTTGGAACGCAGGTCGAGGTCGGCGGCAAACGCACGTCCGGCAATACGTGCTGCCTCCAAATCGAGAGCGTCAAGATCCGATGCGGCGCTCACACTTCCGTTTAGCGCATTTGCGACCGGCTCTCCCAGTTTTGCATCAGTTGGCTGGATTCGCAGGTGCGTACGCCTCCTGCGGTTGGAAAGTCGACCTCTTTGCGAACGGGCTCAGCCGCAGACGCGGAGAAGCCCTCCGCTAGCAACACTGCGACGACGACGAGACCGTAGCTGACACTTCGCACGGCTGCCTCCTCAGTCGACTTCGAGTACGACCTTGCCGCGCGCTCGTTTGGTCTGCATGTAGCGGTGCGCCTCTGCGACATCGCGCAGGGGGAAGGTGCGGTCGACCACGACGCGTAGACGGCCTCCATCGATCTGTTGTCGGAGCCAGTCGAGTTGAGCGCGGCGCGATCGGACGATTACCAACTTGGCCCGTTTTTTGCGGACGAATGTGCGAGCGACGTCTTTGAAAATGCGCGGGCTTGGGATGGTATGGACGTACGTGCCCCGCGGCCTGAGCAGGTGTTTGAGCTTGCCGAAGCTGTAGTTCCCAAACACGTCGAAGATGGTGTCGAAGCGCCGATCCAGCGTGGTCAGCTCGGTCTTGGTGTAGTCGATGACCTGGTCGGCGCCAAGCTCATCGACCAGCTCGGTGTTCCGATAGCTGCACACTGCTGTGACCTTTGCACCCAAGATCTTGGCGATCTGTACCGCGAAGACGCCAACGCCCCCAGACGCACCGTTAATGAGCACCTCGTCCCCTTGTGCGACGTGACCATTGTCCCGCAATGCTTGAAGCGCGGTCTGCGCGGCGAGTGGAACCGCAGCAGCAACCCGGAGGTCGATCGAGCTCGGTACCCGGCCGAGTTGATCCGCATCGACCGCCGCGTACTCGGCGTATCCGCGTCCGGCAAAGTCGTTGATCATCCCGTAAACGGCCTCTCCGACGGCCAGATCGGCGTTAGCCCCTGCTTCGACCACTTCGCCGGCAATGTCATGGCCGAGGATGATGGGGAAACGCCTGCCGGTGGCGACCTGGAATTTCCCCTTTCGCACGATGACGTCTTTGGGATTCACGCCGATGAACCTGGTTCGTACCAGGACCTGGTCGCGCATGGGTACGGGCCTCGGAACGGTCGCTTCGTGCAGAACCTCGGGGCCGCCATACTTTTCGATGACGACAGCCCGCATGGTCTCTTGCGGGTGAAGGTGCTTGCCATACTGTGGAAGCGCGCTCATCGGTCCGCGCTCGTTAGCGTACGATAGAGGAACAACCCGGAAAGGATCTTCGGGGCAAAGAAGGTGCTCTTTTCAGGCATGACGATCTCCGGATCTGTAAGGCCCGCGTCCGCTACTGTCATGAGCTCCTCGAGGCTCACGGGGTGAAGCGCGACGGCAATGTCGTAGTCTCCTCGATCGACGACCGCCTTCATCTCATCCAAGGCCGACTCGGGGTAGTAGTCGAAGTGCTTTGGATCGGCGATCATCTCGTGCCTTAGTCCAAGCTTGGGGTAGAGCTCGCGTTCCAAAATCGCACAGTCGAGTCGTCCCACGACGTCGTCGGGAATGTCTTTAGCGCCGAGCTCGTAACAACCAGCCTTCGTATAGATGCAGAAACGGTGCTTACCCGGAGTTTGGAACCTTTCCATCGTTTGGAGAGGCAGATCCGATATGATCTCCACGAATGGGCGAACGCCGTTGATGACCCGGTTGTACGCCTGGATGACCGCGTCTTCGGTCACGTAGGTCAAAAAGTGCGTTTGGCCGTTGAGCAGACTTGCGTGATAGCGATGGTGACCGTCTGCGATGTAAAGCGGCTTCGCGCGAAGCGCGGCTTGGATCGCACGACCAGCTTCGCTGGCTTCGGGGGCACGCCAGACCCTGTTCTCGATACCATCGAGGTCGCTGAGCCCGCCGAAGGCGCTCGTGAATTCGTAGAGTAGCGTGGACCTCTTCGCGGCGTCGAGGGCGTGTGCGATTCGGGCTCTGGTGAGCGTGAAGACCGGACCGATGTGAAGGCCTGTCGCCCGTCGCAGCGCAATACGCCCTTTGACCTTGTCATCGAAGGTCTTTTCATGACGGATGATCTGCTTCTCTTCGTAGGGCGACACCTCCGCGGCAGCGAACACCCCCGTGCGCCGTCCGCCCCGCCAGGTCTGCTCGTACACGTAGTAGGCGGGTTCGTCGTCCTCGACGAGCAGGCCCTCCGAAACCAGCCGTGCCAGCGCTTCCTTGGGCTGGTCCCCGAGAATGACGTGGAACAGCGACTTCGGTTGCTTCTTGAGGAATTGCTCGAGCGGCGTTCCCGGCTTGATCACGTCGTAGGGTGGGGACGTGATCTTGGACGCCTGTGCGGGGTCCGGGCGGAGTCCGGTGAGTCCGATCGTGGCGACCATGCTGAGCTCCTCGTGGCGAATCGCGATCGCATATCACTTAGCAAAGTCAAGGGCCCTGGAACGCTATCCGGGCTCGGCCAGTCCCAGCGTGCCGAGATTCCCATCGAGAACGACGTAGTCACCGGTCCTGAACCGCGACGTGGCCACCCTGAGATCGACGACCGCCGGAAGGCCGTATTCCCGCGCGACGACCGCCCCGTGAGAGACCGCGCTGCCGACGTCGGTGGCCAAGCCCGCGATGAGGCTGAAATAAGGTGTCCAACCCACGTCGGTGATGGGCACGATGAGAATTTCCCCAGCTTCGAGTGCGGCGGCCTGCTCGATCGTTTCGACGACGCGAGCCCGTCCTTTCACGACCCCGCGACTGACCGGCTTGCCGATCAGCGAGCCATCGTCGCTCGCGCTCGTGATGGGCTCGAGCTTCAAAGGCTCAGGGCGGTCGGTGAACACTTGCGGGAAGTGAAGCGGCATTTGATAGTCGATGGCTTTGCGTCGAGCGATGGCAATGTCGGTCAACGAATGTCGGCCGCGTACGAGCTCGCCAAGCTCCTCGTGCGTCAGGAAAAAGACCGCATCTCGATCGGGAAGCAATCCCTCGCGGACCATGCATGACCCGAGTTCGCGATACGCATGCTTGAAGTGGTTCGTCACGGTGACCAGGCCAGACTTCGTGTGCTCGCGACAACGAACCGCACCGTGCGCCAAGGGCATCAATCGTTCGAGAATCGGATGCGTTGCCTCGGTGTCGGCCTCGGTGTCGCTCGTAGGCGTGGCTTGTGCTGGCGTTCTCTGGCTTAGCCTGGCTCGAACACCTGACTGCAGCGAAGTGATGAGCGGGGTTGGATCGACCCCCCACTCCTCTTGTCGGAGCTCAAGCTCGCGCACCGCACGGTGGCCGTGGCGCTCGAGGTATCGGGCGAATTCCGCGCCGGCCTCGCCCGCGGCGGGCGATTGCAGCCATGCACGAGCGCTCGCCGGATCAGCCATCACGAATCGACTCATCGCGTGCGGGTTTAGGCAGAGGTGGTCGATAACCCGTTCGGCGCCAGCCGCAATATCGGCGCTCTCGACATGGGTGGCACCCGCGAGCATTCGGGCGACCTCGGCATGGTGAGCCGCCGTCGGGGTCTCGCCCTTGGCCACTAGTCCCAGCAGGATCGGGCTGAGCGCTCCCGAAGAAGCCGACGACATCAAATGGAGCTCGTAGGCCTCCCAAAGGGCCGGGAGCGCCGCGTCGATCGCGTGATGGTACTCCCCAGCGCTGTCGGCGGCCGGGAGCGATAGGCTCGCTTTCAACTCGTCGAGCGCTTTTCCATACTTGCGAGCCGAGAGCAGGACGCCGAAGTAGCGCACGCCGTTGACCGCGCGTCGGATCGCCGATGCCGGTTCGGGCTCCTCCAGCTCTTCGATGTCTCGGCCGCACAGCGCAAGGCACATCTGGGTCTTGGTAGAGCCAGCAACGTCTGCTGCCAGCGCTGCCATCGTGGTGAGGTTGAGAAACAGATGCCCGAAGAACGTAGCCACATAGCGCATCTCGTCGCTCTCCGGCACATGCGAGCCGATTCGGCGATACCAGCGCTGCATCCCTATGTCGATGCCACGCCCCGTAATCGAATAAGTCAGCGGAGTGACCGCGCCAGGCATCATCTCGCCGATGTTCGCCCACGTGTAAACCGCATCACGGGCAGGAGTGGTGTCGAGCTCGTTCGGATCGGCAGGAAGCTCGGTAATCGGCCGTGCTTGAAGCCAGTGCAGCTTGTCATTGCGATCGATCGCCCACTCCATGTCGAGCGGCGCCCCGTGTTGCGCTTCCGCACGAAGCGCCTCCTCCAGTAGCCTGCCGATCGCCTCATCGGTCAAGATCGGCTCCGCGCCCCGCAGCTGTCGATCGACGACATGGCCCGTCTTCGAAAGCAACCAGTGGTCCGGCGTTGCGTGCCCGCTAACCAGCGCCTCACCGAGGCCCGATACCGCGTCGATGACGATTTGATCACGCCTAGCGTTCATCGGGTTGACGGTGAAGAGCACTCCGGCCGTGCGTGCATCGACCATTCTTTGGACGAGGACGTTCATCGAGACGATCGCGTGTCGGGTCTTTTCGGCGCGGTAGGCAACGGCACGTGTTCCTTCGAGCGAACGAAGGCAGTCTTCGATTGCCGCGCGAAGCGCCTCGGTGCCTTCGACGTTCAGCATCGTTTCGTATTGACCTGCAAAAGAAGCCTCGCTCGAGTCCTCGCCGGAAGCCGAAGACCGAACCGCTACCCTGCCGCCGCCAATTCGTCGGTAGTGGACGTCGAGGTCTTCGGGAAGCGACCCGGATGAAGCACCGACGATCACGAAGCCCTCGGGCACGCTGAACCCATCTCGGAGCAGCCGCACGAGCCCTTCCGCTTTTCCGCCGACCGGTTGGTCGGCGATCGCCTCGAGCGGGATGCAGACCGGTGAGGTCATGAGCCGGTTAGACCGGTGCGAAGCCTGCCGATGATCTCGGCCGCGCATTCGGGTGCGATCGGGAAGGGCGATGCAAATGCCAGTCGGGAAGCGAGCGTGCCGTAGCGTTGACGCAAGACCTCGGTCACCTCTTTCGGCGTGCCCACTGTCGCGATCTTTCCAACCAAGTCGTCGTCGATCGTCGCTGCCATCTCGTGCCATCGACCTTGCTTGGTCATCTGCCTGAGCTCAGGCTGAAGCTCGGGAAGGCCTTCGCATTCCAGCACGCTGCGGTAGGCGGGCGTCGACGCATAGAACGCGATTTGATTTCGCGCCATCGCCAGCGCGCTCTCCCGCTCGGCGTCGTTTCTGCCCGTCACGATGATGACCTGCGCGCACACGGCGAAATCGGCGAGCGTGCGGCCCGACGTCTCGAGCCCTCGCTGCAGTGAGGGCATCATGACCTTCTCGAGCGAACGCTGCGTGTGAAACGGGTGCAGCAGCATACCGTCTGCCACCTCGCCGGCCGCTTCGGTCATCTTGGGCCCGACGCCCCCCAGATAGATCGGCGGTGGGCCACCCTTGGCAGGCCCTGGATTGAAGATCGGCGGCATCAGGGTGTGCGTGTAGAACTCGCCCCTGAAGTCGAGCCTTTGGTTCTCGTTCCAACATGCCCAGATCGCGCGCAGCGCTCGAACGAACTCTTTCATGCGCGTGACCGGTTTCGACCAGGGCATGCTGTACCGTGCTTCGATGTGCGGCTTGATCTGCGAGCCGAGCCCGAGCCAAAACCTGCCGCCCGAAAAGTGCTGAAGATCGTGCGCGAGGTTGGCCACCGTCATCGGTGTTCGTGCAAACGCGATCGCGAGCCCGGTTCCGACTTCGAGGTTCGAATGTTCGGCGGCTAGGACCAGCCTCATGAACGGCTCGTGCGGGCCTTCGAAGGTGAAGCATCCGTCGAAACCGACCTCTTCCAGCTCGCGGGCTCGAGCGGCCACCTGAGCCATGTCGGTGGCGAGCAGTCCAGCGTCGATCTTCATTGGGTTTGCTCCGCGAAAGAAAGGCTCCTGTCACGGATCGGAGCCAACTGTCAAGCACCGTTCCAGGCGTTGCTGCAGCACGCCCAGGCCTTGTACGCAGCTCCGGTTCGGTCTAACTCATCGTCGGAGGTTTTGATGACCGAAAGCACCGGGCTGCTCGCCTTTTGGAAGAACTACGATCGTCAGCTCTATCTCAAGGCCGCGATCCTGGCCGACGAGCTCGGCTACGACTCGTTTTGGATTCCCGAAGCCTGGGGATACGAGATCTTCTCGCTTCTCACCGAGATGGCCGTGCACACCAAGCGAATCAAGCTCGGCACTGGCATCGTGAATGTGTTCAGCCGCACGCCCGGCCTGATCGCCATGAACGCCGCGACCGTCGACGAGCTCAGCGAAGGCCGGTTAATCCTCGGGATTGGCACGAGTGGCAAGCGCGTCATCGAGGGTTTTCACGGCCGGGCCTTTGAGAAGCCCCTCACCCAAGTGCGGGACGTGATTCGCGTGACTCGGACTCTGTTGAGCGGTAAGCGGTTGAACGAGAGCGACACCAAGTTGTGCGAGTATCGGCCTTTCGAACTGGCCATGAAGCCCGTCCGCGCCGACATACCGATCTACGTCGCCGCCCTGAAACAGAAATCGATCACATCGATCGGGGAGATGGCCGACGGATGGATCCCGACGTTTTGGCCCTACACCGAGCTGAAGCGTGGTCATGCCTGGATCGCGGAAGGAGCCGCCAAGGCCGGCCGGGATCCCGCCGAGATCGCCACCGCGCCATTCACCAATGTGATTCCACTCGGCGACGCGGGGATCCAAGAGGCGCGCCAGATGATCTCGTTCTACATCGGCGGGATGGGCGACTATTACAAGGAGCTCCTGAGCGGCTTCGGGTACGCCGACGAGTGCAAGCGCGTCGAAGAGCTCTATCGTGACAAAGCCACCCGGTCCCAGGCGGCCGGTGCTGTCAGCGATGCCATGATCGAGGCCCTGACCATTGCGGGCGACCCCGAGCACTGCATCTCCGAGCTTCGGCGAAGACGGGAGTACGGGATCACCCTTCCCATCTTGAATTTGCCGTCGAATCTCCCGTGGCAGATGGTGGAGATGTTCATCCGGACGATGGCCCCCGCGCCCTAGGCGGATTTTTTGCTCAGTCGTGTGGTCTGTTACCCTGTGAATGGGGGATGGGCGCATGCGCTTGTTTCATAGGATTTGCTGTACCATCGGCGCGCTGGTCTGGGTCACTGCCTCAGCCTGCGATATCTACGACTCCGAGCTGATCGAGAACAGCGTCGCTGGCCCGCCACCGCGGCCACCCGCTGAAACCAGCTCGCCGACCGACGCCGAAACCTTGGTTTTTGCCCTGAAAGACGTCTACATCGAACAGTCCGCCGAGAACGCGGCGCGCATCGGCATCGACCTCGACTCGGTCATGACGACCGGGCAAGAAAACGCGTCGTGCCAACCGAGGAAGGTGGATGGCGAAGTCGTCGGTCAAGCAGTGGTCGACGGTATCAAGGGGATCGACAACTCGCTCGGCGCGAGCCTTCTTCCAACCGTGGGAGCGGTGCTCCCGTGTCTCGAGGACAACCTCGCCCTCACGCAGGGTCGCGGAATCGGGACGATCATCTTGTGGGTCCGAGGTTGGAACGGCGAACGCAACGACGCGAGCGTGACGGCGATGCTCACGACCGCGGTCGATGGGACCAGCGAGGATCCTTCCCTGGTTGGCTATGGGCGCAACAGCGATTTGGATCTCGTCTATCTGCAGGGCGCGCAAACCGAAAATGCACCCGACCCCGCGTGGGAGACCGAGGACTGGTGGTACCTCGATCCCGAAGACTTCGACGATGACGAAAACGGGGAGCCAAGCCTCGATCTCCCCAACGTGGCGCAGGCCGACGCCTACGTGGCTTTTGGGCGCCTCGTGCTGCCACTTCCGCCCGAAAGCGGCTTCAAGTTGATCGCGGGTGATGGGAGCCTACCAAGCGATGGGTTGATGAACGTGGTCGTGAACGGCGGCTTCATGATGGGCGACCTCACCGAGGACCGAAAAGGCCTGGAGCACGGGCTCTTTACAGGGCGCTTCACGATCGAGAAGCTCGGCGAGGCGACCCCCGACATCGGCGTTTGCGCGATCGATGCGACCGTCATCGAAAGCCTTTTTGGTCAGTACGCCGACATACAGTCCTTGCCCGAAATGGACGGGACCGACGCGGAGTGCGACGCCTTCAGCCTAGGTGTGACCTTCACCGGTGTGGCGGGTCGCATCGCCGATCTCGCGCCTGCCTCGCGTCCGAGGTTGGAGCCATGCGCCGATGGATTCGATGTTCCGGAGGATCGATGCTGTCCGAGCCAGTGGCTTGCCGGAAGGACACGGGCGGATACCTGCAATACACCGGAGAAGGCTTCGAAAGCAGATGCCTTCGACCGCTTGCCCGATGCGGTCCAGGTGCCGGTCCCCGCGCCCGATTTCCTCTAGGATGCTCTAGGCGCCCGCGTTGCGTCGTGAGCGAACCGAAGCGGCGAGCTCCTCGATGACTGGAACGGTTGCCTCCCAGCTCATGCAGGCATCGGTGATGCTCTGGCCGTACTGGAGCTCGGCGTTGTCTTTCTGGTCTTGGCGTCCACCGACCAGAAAGCTCTCGAGCATCACCCCGAGCACGCCGGTTGAACCGCCGGCGACTTGCTGCGCCACGGAGCTTGCCACCCCTGGCTGCTTCTCGTGGTTTTTGCCGCTGTTGGCGTGACTGCAGTCGACCATCAGCCGTCCGTCTAGGCCGCCGTCTGTGAGCATCTTGACGGTTTCGGCGATCGCCTCGGGATGGTAGTTGGGCTTCCCCGTGCCTCCGCGGAGGATGACGTGGCAATCGAGATTTCCCTTGGTAGCCACGATCGCCGTCAGCCCCTGCTTGGTCACCGAGAGGAAGTGATGGGGGTTTCGTGCGGCTCGGACCGCCTCGACGGCGATTTTGACTGTGCCTCGCGTGCCGTTCTTGAAGCCAACCGGCATCGACAAACCGCTGGCGAGCTCGCGATGGACCTGGCTTTCGGTCGTGCGGGCCCCGATCGCACCCCACGCGACCAGGTCTGCCACGAACTGCGGCGAGATGGGGTCCAAGAACTCGGTCCCTGCCGGTAGGTCGAGCTCTGCCAAGGCGCTCAAGAGGCCCCGCGCGATTCGGAGGCCGTGGTTGATGTCGAAGCTGCCGTCGAGATTGGGATCGTTGATGAGACCCTTCCAGCCAACCGTGGTCCGCGGCTTTTCGAAGTAGGTCCGCATCACGATGAAAAGGTCGTCCTCGTGTTGATCGGCAAGGCCTTTCAGTCGCTTGGCGTATTCGATCGCCGCCCGCGGGTCGTGAATCGAACACGGCCCCACCACGACGATGAGTCGGTCGTTCTTTCCGTGGACGATGTCACCGATCCGGCTACGAGCTTCCGAAATACGCGCAATTGCCTCTTCTCCTGGATGGATCTCCTCCATGAGAATGGCGGGCGGAATCAGGGGGCGGAGGCCCTCGATCCGGACGTCGTCGGTAGCTGGGCGGAACATGAAAAGTGGGTGCTAGCACGGATGCACATCAGCGTCCCGCAGGGGCTCCTTGGCTGTGCTACATGGCGGCGTCGTGAACGCCATCGTCCGCCTCTTCCCTCTATGGGTCACCATTGCAGGTGTTGCGGCGCTGTTTTATCCGCCGGCATTCACCTGGTTCCTCGAGTACGGACTGATCACGCCTGGGTTGCAGATCATCATGCTCGGGATGGGGGTCACGCTGGAGTTTTCCGATTTTGCCCGCGTCGCGCGCACCCCTGCGCCGATTCTGTGGGGTGTGCTCCTTCAGTACACCGTCATGCCTCTGGTCGGGTGGAGCTCCGGCTATTTGTTTAGCCTGCCCACCCCTTTCGCAGTGGGCTTGATCTTGGTCTGCTGTTGTCCTGGGGGGACTGCGTCGAACGTGATCGCCTACCTTGCCAAAGCCGACGTCGCGCTCTCCGTCTCGATGACCGCCTTTTCGACCATGCTTGCAGCGGCCTGCACTCCGCTGTTGACCGCCTGGCTGGTCGGAAACCGAGTCGAGGTGGATGCGCGGGGGTTGCTGATAAGCACGGCCGAGGTGGTGCTCTTGCCGGTCGTGGTCGGGCTGGTGCTGCGGCGGTACCTACCCCGAATCACCGAGCGGATCCTTCCCGCGGCTCCGGTCGCCGCGGTGGTCATGATCGTGCTGATCGTGGCCGCGATTCTCGGGGACCAGAAGGACGCCGTCCTCGAGAGCGGTTCGCGGCTCCTCGGCGCGGTGGTGGCCGCACATGCGGCTGGGTTCTCGCTCGGGTACCTACTCGGTAGCCGCAAGGCTGGCTTCGACAACGCGGCCCGCACCATCTCGATTGAGGTAGGTATGCAGAACTCCGGGCTCGGAGCCGTGTTGGCACAGGCGCATTTCGCCAATCCTTTGACCGCCATTCCAAGCGCGCTGTCTGCGATCACCCATTGCATTCTCGGAAGTGCCGCAGCCGCCTGGTGGTCGCGTCGACCGCCGAGGGAAGTTTCGCCGAAGTTCACGCGTTGATACCTGGTAGATACAATGAAAGCGCAAACTCCGCGTATGCTTCTCCCAACGATGTTTCGGTTTGCTGCCCATCGGGTGCTCGATCTCATCGAGCTTCTCGTGGTCCGCGACCAGTCGCCCACCGACGAGCCGTCGACCCTCCCTGACGACCCGCGCTAGCGAAGGGCACCGCTGGGGTTGCTATCAAAGGGGGTTCCGTGAGCCGGCTTACAATCAGTGGCATCTGCTCTGGCGGTATTGTTATAGTAATGCAAGATCCGAGACGGGTCTTTTTGGGGTCTCGATTCGATGAAAACCCTGCTTGCATGCTTGCTTACGTTTTTCGTCCTGAATGTGTCGGGGTGTAGTGTCTACGACTCGAACCTGGTGGAGCAGGGCTCAGCTGGCGTTCCCGATCGGCCGCCCGAAAGCACGAGCTCGCCGGACGACAGCGTCGAGGCGGTCTTCGCCCTTCGCAACGTATCGCTGGATCAGTCGGGCGACCGTTGGCGCAGTGTCGGCCTGGACCTCGACGGGATGAACACGGCCTCGATCGACGACCCCGCCGAGTGCGTCGCGGCCAATGGGAATCCCACGCTCGATGGTGACAAGGGCATCGACAACTCATTTGGCCAGCACGTCCTACCGACCGTTGCAAGTCTCATCGCCTGCTTGGAGGACAACATTGCGCTGAACCAAGGCCTCGGCCTCGGCACCGTCCTGGTGCGCTTGAGACAATGGAACGGAACGAGCAATGACGCGCGGGTCGACATCTCGGTTGTCTCCGCCGTCGACGGTACTTCGCTCGAAGATTTGTCAGGCCTCGAATGGGGTGGCGCCAACGGTGCAACACTGATGATGCAAGGCGGCTCGGTCGAGGCACCGCCGCCCGATTGGGACGGCGAGGACTTCTTCTTCGTCGATCCGGCGACTCTCGTCGCTGGAGACATCGACCGTCCGAACGTCTGGCAGCCCGACGCGTACGTCTCTAAGGGCCGCATGGTTCTGCCGGTAGACACCGCGGCGACTTTCACCTTTTTGACAGGCCCCGGAAGCTTTTCGATTTCGGTCGATGGTTATCTGGTCGCCGACATCAGCCAGGACGGCCAGACGTTCACCAAGGGGCTTCTCGCTGGTCGCTTCTCGGCAGGGAAGCTCGTCGCAACGATGGTTCCATTGGGTATCTGCGACGAAAGCCTTCGCGAGAGTGTCGTCTCGCTCTTGACCGACAACCTCGACCTTCGTGTCGACGACCAGCTCGGCGACCCTGACGATCCCTGTACAGCGACGAGTGTAGCCTTTGCGTTTCAGGCGATCCGGGCGAGGCTCGCCACTACGGTCGCCCCAGTTGCGCTTCCGGTGCCCGAGCCATGCGCCGGCGGAGATTCGCCCGGCGTGCAGCCGGCCTTCGATCGTTGTTGCCGATCGGTCGAGGTCAACACGCCGGAGTTGCTCCCGGCGGACTGCTCTCC
>JBFICQ010000092.1:0-12002 GCA_041581895.1 Polyangiales bacterium
CGCTCATGACGTCACCGCTTTTTGATATTCCGCCTCGCTGACGTCGAGATACTTTTTGCGAAACGCTCTCCAGGCGCCGTCGTCTTTGGCTGTGGCGGCATACGCGCGTTGGAGCTTTTCATCCCTCGGATAGTCGGGTGGGCACTCGGTGAAGTGCGCACCGCCAGGCGCCTCGACGACCCCGCGCACCATCATTCGGTTGATCAACAAGCTCTGCAGGGGGCCACCGCTCAGAAGCTCCTCGGTGGGAACGAGCTTTTCGCAGCTCATGTAGGCGCGAGTCGCAGCCATGCAAAAGAGATCATCGAAGTACGGGTCGCGCCCCAGCGCCTGGCCGTTACCTGATGCGTCCGCGCGGTTCATGTGGACGAACGACACGTCGAGGTTGAGCGCGGGCACGGCCACCAACTCCTCGCCGTCGTCGTAGGGCGACCTCACCGTCCTGAGGTCGGGATTGATCTTCAACACGTCTGACCCGAGGCCGGCGCGTGTCGGAAGAAACGGTACGCGCTGTGCCGCTGCTCGAAGTCCCAGCAAGAACATTCCCTCGTCGAGCTCGACCGCTGCTATCGTGCCGTTTTGGCGCGCCTTTCGAAAGTGTGGCTCGAGCGCGATCGAGTCGAGCGAGACGAACCCATAGACCACTTTCTTCGCCTGTCCGGTGGCGCAGAGGATCCCCACGTCAGGTCCGCCGTAAGTCACCACGGTCAGGTCTTTGACGCCCTTGCGAACCAGGGCCCGCACGAATGCCATTGGCTTCCGACGCGAACCCCAACCTCCGATCCCGATGGTCATGCCATCGGTCACGTCGGCAACGGCTTCATCAGCCGTCATTCGCTTGTCGATCACGACCTAACCTCACTTCTCGTCGGCTTTGGGGTCTCGCTTCTCGACGAACGCGTCCCGCGCCTCATCGGCTACGCCTGCCAAGTTGAGCTCGAAAGTGAAGCCTTGCTCGAACCGATACGATCGGTTGACGTCGACCGGGTCGATGGCGTTGAGGCACTCCTTGGCTGTCCGAACGACCTTTGGAATCTTGTTGGTGAAGGTCCGGGCGACCTCGCGGGCTTTTTGGGCGAGCTCCCCTGGCTCGACGACCGCATGCACAGATCCCCACCGGTAAAGCTCTTCGGCTGTCGCGGGCTCGCAGGTGAGCACCATCGCGCGCATTTTGAGTGGAGGAACCAGACGGGCCAAATGGGTCGCCGCTCCGAGCGCGCCTCGATCGACCTCCGGGAGCGCGAACTCGGTACCCTTGGCGGCGATGAGGATATCCGAGTTGCCGGCAAGGCCGATTCCGCCGCCTACGCAGTAGCCGTGCGCCGCGGTGATCACCGGAACCTTGCATTCGTAGACCGCTTTGAACGCCTCCCAACACCCGCGGTTGGCGCCGAGGAGAGCCTCGAACCCCTCGGTGGACTGCATCTCCTTGATGTCGACGCCGGCGTTGAAGCCGCGACCCTCCGCTCGCAGGATGACAGCGCGCACGTCGGGATCGTGGCCGAGCTCCGTGACCACCTCGGCAAGCTCGAACCAACCGCGAACCGGAATGGCGTTGACCGGTGGGTAATCCACCACGACTTCGGCGATTCCATCAATGATTTCGTGAGAGATGCCCAACGCCTGTACCGGGCAGAAGTGAAACGCGTTTCAGTCGAACGGTCAAGCCGGCGTAGGCGCTGGCGTGGGGGCACTGCCCGCCGAAGGCGTCGTAGCGCTAGCGTGGGGGCGGTGAGGTCACCAGCTGCCGAGACGCCGAAGCACCGCTTCAATTTCAGCGGTGATCGGTTCGCCCATGCGCTCGAGCTCACTGACAACCGCTGCGGCTGCCCCTGCGTGATCGGCGGCCGTGATCGTCCGCATTGGAGGTTCGCGAAAGCGATACACCACGCGCAGAACTGCGCGAAAAATCGCTTCCGGGACCAAGATCACAGCACTGCAATCCACTCGGTTCAGTTGATCGCAGCGATCTTCCAGCCAGTCAGCAAACATCTGGCGCTGCCTGAGCGGAATGATGCCGCTCCCGCGTTGGAGCGTGACCAACGCAAGGTACGGCAAGTTCCGCTCGAGGTGGAAGTCAGCAAGATCCAAGACGAGTCGCGTCTCGTCATCGGTGATCTGCCGCGGAAGCTTGTAGTGATAGACGACGAGCGGCGAGTTCGTCACGTCGATGTGTATGCGCTCCGATTCGTAGATCGGATTTGCGTCCCAATCCCAAGTCATAAGCAAGCCATTCGGTTGCAACCCCGCCCAGAAAGGACGACAGCTGCGGTAAGAAAAACCGGAGTATGAGAGCATTACAGCGATCGTCAATCCACAAATGGTGATGTAATAACCCAAAAAACGACGCACGACGAACGTGCTAAAGAAGGGGCGAAATGACGAGCTCGATCAGCGAAGGTCTACGGGCCCGAACGGTCCCCGACCTCGTCGCCCAACAGGCAAAAAGACTGGGCGATGCGAGCGCCATCGTCGACGGCGACACGCAGATTAGTTTTGCCGACCTCGCCGGGCGCGTGGACGAAGCGGCCCGCGCTCTGATCGCGCTTGGGATAAAGCGCGGCGATCGCGTCGCGATTTGGGCTCCAAACATGTGGGAGTGGATCGTGGCCGCGCTGGCGATCAACACCGCTGGAGCCGTGATGGTGCCGGTGAACACGCGGTACAAAGGTTCGGAGGCCGCGTACTTGCTCGAAAAGAGCGGGGCCAAAGCGCTGTTTACCGTGACGGGGTTCCTCGACGTCGATTACGTCGCCCTGCTTCGCGGTGCCGGCGCCGATCTTCCAGAGCTCGAAGACGTGATCGTGCTTCGTGGCGACGCTCCGAAGGGAACACTCCCCTTTCAGAGCTTCTTGGCTCGCGCCAAAGACGTTTCCCCCAATACGGCAATCGAGCGCACTGCCGAGATCGACCCCGACGACATCGCCGACATTCTCTTCACCTCCGGAACTACGGGCAAACCCAAGGGCGCGATGTGCACGCACGCGCAAAACCTTCGAGTGTTTGACACCTGGAGCTCGATTGTGGGTCTTCGAGAAGGAGATCGCTATCTGATCGTTCTGCCTTTCTTTCACAGCTTTGGCTACAAAGCAGGCTGGTTTTCAGCGCTCATGAGGGGCGCTACGAGCTTTCCGGAAGCGGTTTTCGACGTGACGGTCGTGCTCAGGCGCGTCGAGCAAGACCGGATCACGATGCTGCCCGGTCCTCCGTCGCTCTATCAATCGCTGCTCCTTCATCCTGAGCGCGGGAAGTTCGACATCTCGAGCCTGCGCCTCGCGGTGACCGGTGCGGCTTCCATTCCCGTGGAGCTCATCTACCGGATGAAAGAAGAGCTACGCTTCGAAACGGTCATCACGGCGTACGGGCTAACCGAGAGCTGTGGAGTCGTAACGATGTGCCGATTGGATGATGACCCGGAGACCATCGCAACGACGAGCGGTCGCGCGATCCCCGACGTCGAGGTGAGGATCGTGGATCCGGAAGGCAATCCCGTGCCCCCCGGTGAGCCTGGGGAGATCGTCGTCAGGGGCTACAACGTGATGAAGGGCTACTTCGATGCAGAGGAGGAGACCAAGAAGGCGATCGACGCCGATCAATGGCTCCATACCGGCGACATCGGCACATTGGACGAGCGCGGATACATCAAGATCACGGACCGACTCAAGGACATGTTCATCGTCGGTGGCTTCAACGCATACCCGGCCGAGATCGAAAACACCCTCCTCAACATGCCTGGCGTCGGAGAGGTCGCGGTGATCGGAGTGCCTGATGATCGCCTCGGCGAGGTCGGGATGGCCTTCGTCGTGCCCGCCCCGGGTGAATCGATCACCCCCGAGCAAGTCATCGTTTGGAGCCGCGACAAGATGGCGAACTTCAAAGTGCCACGAAAAGTCGAGGTGGTGGACGCCCTACCCCGAAATGCGACGGGTAAGGTGATGAAATTCGAGCTGCGAGAGCGCGCGCATGGATGAGTTTCCAAAAGGCATTGCACTGGTCGTTGGGGGCAGCGGGGGCATTGGAAGCGCGGTCGCGCGTGCCTTTGCCGAGCGCGGAGTCGCTGTTGCGATCACCTATCGAAAAAACGAGGCGGCCGCCGAGAGCGTTGCAAGCGACATACGCACCGCAGGCGGCACTTGCTCGGTACACCCCGTCTCGCTCGGAGACCTCGAGTCTGTCACACGATGCGTCGACTCACTCGTAGAGGAGCACGGTTCGATCCATACGATTGTTCATGCGGCAGGTACCTATATCGATCAACCTTACGTCAGCCAAGTGACCCCGGAGCAATGGCGCAACACGATCGACTGGGACGTAAATGGCTTCTTCCACGTCGTGCATGCGGCGCTACCGCATCTGCGAAAGAGCCAGGGGTCGATCATATTCATCAGTTCGGCGGGTCTAAAGCGCTTCCCACCGGGTGACGTGTTGTCGATCGCTCCAAAAGGCGCCAACGAGGCTCTCATCCATGCCATCGCGCGCGAAGAAGGGCGCTACGGAGTCCGAGCCAACAATGTCGCGGTCGGTGTGGTCGACGCCGGGATGTTCCCCAAGCTCGTGAAAAGCGGCGAGCTGAGCCAAGAATGGATCGATGCGGCCAAGAAGAGCACACCGCTTCGACGGTTTGGCAAACCGCGAGAGGTCGCCGATGCCGCGGTATTCTTGGCCTCTGCGCGCGCCGGGTACATCACCGGTCAGACCCTGTTCGTGGACGGCGGATACACGTTGTAAGCCGTGCAGCGTGGGATAGACTCGCGGGCGAAGACCATGGGTCGCGTCCTTTTCGACGAAGCCGATCGCCCTCTATACCGGATGACGTACGAGGGAGTGTGCAGCGATGCCGAGTGGCAAGCGCACATCGACCGAATGTCCGAGTGGGCGCGTCGCGGAGACAAGTATGCCGTGGTGATCGACGCTCAACGAGTCGGCCGGGTTTCTGCGACACAACGAAAAAAGATCGTCGATTGGATAAACCGAGACCGCCAACACTTGAAGACGAACTGTGCCGGTGGCGCATTGATTTTCTCCAATCCGATTCAGCAGGGTCTTTGGACTGCGATCGTCTGGCTCACCCCGATTCCGATCCCGGTCAAGGTGTGCGGAGACGTGCCTAGCGCGGAGGCTTGGCTGAGGGAGCGACTCGAGGAGAAGACAGCGCCATGAGCGAAACCGGCAGCGAGGAGGCTACGACCTCGAGCGCGATGATGGCGATCGAACGACAGCTGCTTGCTGTTGGAGCCCCCTTCGAAGTCGGCGAAGAAGAAGTGTTCGGCGAAAGGGTGAGGGTATTCGTGAATCGACCCCGATCGCTCCGCGATGTGCTTCTGCGTGCCCGAGAGTTTGGCGATGCCGAGTACATGGTGTTTCGCGATGGTGAAAAGGAAAGACGCTACACGTTTTCGGAGCACGAGCGGCTCGTCGCAGGCGCGGCAGCTGCCTTCTCCCAACGATTTGGGGTGCTTCCTGGTGACCGGGTGGCGATTTTGGCGGCGAACTGTCCGGAGTGGGTGATCTCCTTCTGGGCGACTGTGAGCCTCGGGGCGATCTGTGTCGGCCTCAATGGGTGGTGGACCGAGGACGAGATCCGCTACGCGGTCGACCATTGCAAACCCAAACTCCTGATCGTGGATCGCAAACGCGCTGCGAGAATCACCAGGGACCTCGGAGTCCCGATGATCATCGCCGAGGACGATTTCGGCGGACTGCTCGAGAGCTTCACCGATACCGACATACCCACCCAACCGATCCACGAGAACGATCCGGCGGTCATTCTATATACGAGCGGAACCACCGGGCGCTCCAAGGGCGTGGTGCACAGTCATGGCAACATGACCAACATGCTGATGGTAGCGTTCTTTCATGGAGCTCGACTGATGATGGCGAATCCGAAGCAGGCCGAGCTTCCACAGCTTCCAAATACCGTCCTGGTGACGAGCCCTCTTTTTCATGTCTCTGGACTCCACTGCGCGGCAATGACCGGACTTGCCGCCGGCGCCAAGACGGTATGGCCGATGGGTCGCTTCGACCCCGAGGCGGTTCTCCAGATGATCGAACGCGAGAAAGTGACCGGCTGGGGCTATACCGCCACCATGCTGAACCGGCTTTTGAATCATCCCAACGCCGCAAACCACGATCTGAGCTCGCTTCGATCGGTGGGCGGTGGAGGGTCGCCGATCTCTGCCACTCTGCTCGAGCGAGCGCGGAAGCTCTTGCCCCAGTGCAGCCATACGATGGGGGTCGGGTACGGCCTGACCGAAGGGACGGCCTTTGCGACATTGAACGCCGGCGATGAGCTGACGAATGATCCAGCGTCGGTTGGCCGCCCCGTGCCTATCGTGGATGTCGAGATCCGTGACGAGGTCGGTAACCCCCTGCCCGAAGGCCGCGAGGGCGAAATTCACCTACGGGGCCCTCTGGTGATGCTCGAATACTGGGACGACCCGGAAGCTACGGCGCAGGCGATCAAGCCTGGGCGGTGGCTCAAGACCGGCGACGTCGGCCGTTTCGAAAATGGCCGACTCTACATCGCGTCGCGCAAGCGCGACTTGATCTTGCGCGGTGGCGAGAACGTCTACCCCTTCGAGATCGAGCAGCGCTTGCAGGCGCACCCGGCGGTCGCCGAAGCGGCCGTGGTCGGGGTGCATCACCCCGATCTCGGTGAAGAGGTAAAGGCTGTGGTCGTATTCCGCCAGGGCGGCGAGGTCGCGACCGAAGAGCTTCAGAGCTGGGTAGCCGAGGCTCTCGCGTATTACAAGGTTCCGAGCCTGTGGGAGGTTCGAAATCAACCCTTGCCGCGCAACGCAACCGGAAAAGTGCTAAAGCAATCGCTGCGCGACGCGCGAGATATCAGATTCATCGAGGAGTAGACATGCCTGAAGCCGTGATCGTGGCCACCGCGCGCACCCCCATTGGACGTGCCTTCAAGGGCTCGTTGATCGAGATGCGGCCCGATGATTTGGCCGCGGTCGTCGTTCAGGCAGCGCTAGCGAAAGTACCGAACCTCGATCCCATGCTCATCGAAGACCTGATCCTCGGTTGCGCGCAACCGGCGGGGGAGCAGGGGTACAACATGGCACGGGTGGTGAGTCTGCTGAGCAGGTTGCCGCACGTTCCCGGGACAACCGTCAATCGATATTGCTCCTCATCGCTTCAAACGATTCGAATGGCTGCGCATGCGATCAAGGCGGGCGAAGGTGATTGCTTCGTCGCAGCAGGCGTCGAGTGCGTGAGCCGATTTGGCCTTGGTAGGGCGGACGGCATGGAGAACACCAAGAACCCGAAGTTTGCCGAGGCCGAAGCACGCATGGCGAGGTACATGTCCGGCGAAGGGGGGGATTGGGAGCCGGCCGGCGGTCTCCCGGACGTCTACGTCACCATGCTGCAAACCGCGGAGAATGTCGCGCAGCACAAATCGGTCTCTCGGCGAGAACAGGACGAGTTTGCGGCGCTCTCCCAGCAACGCGCGGAGGCCGCGCAAAAGAGCGGTTATTTCGACGAGGAGATCACTCCGGTCACGACTCCGACGGGCAAGGTCGTCGACGCGGATGACTGTCCGCGCCACGGGACGACCGTGGAAAAGCTCGCAGGGTTGAAGCCAGTTCTACTCGAACAGATGGGTGACAAGGCAACGGTAACCGCCGGCAACGCGTGCCCGCTGAACGACGGCGCGGCGGCCGTCATCGTCATGAGTGACACGAAAGCCAAGGAGCTAGGCCTCAGCCCACTCGCCCGCGTCGTCTCTACGGCAGTCACCGCGCTCAACCCGGAGATCATGGGGCTCGGACCGATCGAGGCGAGTCGCAAAGCACTGGCTCGTGCTGGGCTGACGATTAACGACATCGACCTCGTCGAGATCAACGAGGCCTTCGCCGCTCAGGTAGTCCCCTCCGCCCGCGAGCTCGAAGTGCCAATCGACAAGCTCAACGTCAATGGCGGCGCAATCGCCCTCGGTCATCCTTTCGGGCAGACCGGAGCTCGCATCATGACCACGCTAATCCACAATTTGCAATCGCGCGGCGGCCGTTATGGCCTCGAAACCATGTGCGTAGGGGGCGGCCAAGGGATGGCCGCGGTGATCGAACGCCTCGCCTGAACTCACTGCCCGGTCATTGGGCCGGCATGCAGAGACAATCACAAAAGCCGTTCGCATCGCACTCGGCCGACATGACTACCTCGTCTCCCAAGGCGCAGAGCTCCTCGCATGCCATCTCGCAATCGGCCTGGTCTTCACAACTGATCGGCGCGAACAGCTCCTGGTTGCACTCGCTCCCTAGAAGCACGAGCGCGCCAACCAGCAACAAGAGTACGAATCCCCACCGCATCCATCACCTCCGAGTTGGACGAGCAGACTATGCCAGTGGCAGGGACGGCGCCAGCTACGGGCGCAGTAAAACGGTCGGGGTCAGGTTCGGTGTCCGTGGCGCCGGCCGTGTTCGCATCGGGAAGGTACTGGTGGGCTCGCCTGGTGAGCCTGGCTCCGGTTGCAAAAAGTGAAACATGTTTCAGTCTAAGCCCCACGACGAGTGAGCCGTTCGTGACCGACGTCAACCGCCAGATTCTATTGAAGAAGCGACCTGTGGGAACGCCCGCTGCCGATTGCTTCGAGACCGGCGAGGAGGTCGTTCGAAGACCGGGCCGCGGCGAGGTGCTGCTGAAGAATCTGTATCTATCAATCGACCCGGCGATCCGCGGCTGGATGAGCAATGCGAAGTCGTATCTTCCGCCGATCGCGATTGGCGAACCCATCCGAAGTGGGACCCTGTCCCAGATCGTCGAGGCAAACGCGGAAGGGTGGAGCCCGGGACAGATCGTCCAAGGGCTCGCAGCCTGGGAAACGTTCAGCACCGTGCCCGTATCGAATTTGCACGGCCGAGTTCAGACGCCCGCGGGGATCCCTCTGCACGCGATGCTCAGCGTGCTCGGCGGGACCGGCTTGACTGCCTACTTCGGTCTTCTCGAGATCGGACGCCCGGTAAAGGGCGAAACGGTTCTGGTCTCTGCCGCTGCAGGGGGCGTGGGATCCATCGTCGGGCAGATCGCCCGCATGCAAGGCTGTCGCGCGGTCGGGCTGACCGGAAGTGATGACAAGTGCGGCTGGCTCATCGACGAGCTCGGCTACGACGCAGCGATCAACTACAAGACCACCGACCTCCGGCTTGCTCTCGAAGAAGCGTGCCCCGATGGGATCGACATCTTTTTCGATAGCGTAGGCGGCGAGATCTTGAACACGGCGCTGACCAGGCTCAATCGCCGCAGCCGTATCGTCCTCTGCGGTGCGATCTCCCAGATCAATGCCGATGAGCGACCGCCGGGGCCAAGCAACTATCTGCAGCTCCTCGCGAAAAGCGCACGAATGGAAGGCTTCACGACCTTGGACTTTGCGAGGCGATACGACGAGGCTCGCGCCGTTCTGGCGAGTTGGATCCGCGAGGGACGGCTGAAGTACCGCGACGACATCGTCGATGGCTTGGAGAACGCACCGGCGCACTTGCTTCGTTTGTTCACCGGTGAACACCGAGGAAAACTGATGATCAAGTTGGCCGAGCCAGAGGTCTAGTGATGGATCGAATTTGTGAAGGACGTGTGGTGATCGTGACGGGCGCAGGACGTGGGATCGGCCGCGAGCACGCGCTCGAGCTTGCGAGACAAGGAGCAAAAGTGGTGGTGAACGACCTCGGGGTCACCAACAGCGGCGAGGTGAGTGGCAAAGGCCCTGCTAACGAGGTCGTCCAGGCAATCCGCGACATGGGAGGCGAAGCGGTGGCCAATGGCGCCGACGTAGCCGATTGGCGTGAAGCCAAAGAGCTGGTGCGCCAGGCGATCGACACATTCGGCAAGCTCGATGTCGTCGTGAACAACGCCGGCTTCGTTCGCGATCGAATGTTCGTCAGTTGCAGTGAGGATGAATGGGACGCGATCATTCGAGTCCACCTGAAGGGCCACTTCTGTGTGTCGCGCCATGCTGCGGCCTATTGGCGTGAGCAGGTCAAAGCAGGCGCGGAGGTCGATGCGCGCATCATCAACACCAGCTCGGGCGCAGGCGTGCTAGGAAGCGTCGGCCAATCGAGCTACTCGGCCGCCAAAGCCGGTATCGCGACCTTGACGCTGGTTCAGTCCGCAGAGCTCAGGCGATACGGGGTCACCGCCAACGCGATCTGTCCCATCGCGCGGACGCGCATGACCGAAAGCGCATTCGGAGACGCGATGAAGAAGCCCGACGAAGGTTTCGATGTAAACGATCCGGCCAACGTCGCGCCTTTCGTAGTTTGGCTCGCAAGCGAAGAGTCGAAGGACGTGACCGGTCGAGTCTGGGAAGTGTTCGGTGGAACGATCACAGTATTCGGTGGTTACCGTAGAGAGCAGAGCATCGACATCGGCAAGCGGTGGGACGCCGGCGAGGTCGGACCAGCGGTTCGAGAGCTGCTCTCGAAGGCTGAACCTCTCGTGAAGGTCTACGGCACATGAGCGAGCGCTTCGATTTCAGTGGGAAAGCGGTTTTGGTCACGGGTGGCAGCCGTGGGATTGGCCGCGGCATCGCCCAAGCGTTTCTCGAGGCAGGCGCCGACGTTGCGGTCTGCGGGCGAAAGGAGCCCGACGAGCTGCCAAGCGCTGGCGGCAAGCACGCCTTTTTCGTCAGCGCCGACGTGAGAGATGCCGAGCAGGCTGAGGCGATGGTCGATCGGGTCCTCGAGCGCTGGGACCGACTCGACGTTTTGGTCAACAATGCGGGCGGCGCTCCCTTTGCGGAAGCGGCCACCGCGTCGCCGCGATTTTCGGAGAAGGTAATCCAGCTCAATCTCATCGGTGCGCTCATCAGCGCCCAAAAGGCCAACCGGGTGATGCAGTCTCAAGAGAGCGGCGGCGTCATCATCAACATCGCCAGCATCTCGGGTGTGCGGCCGTCGCCGGGCACTGCGGCCTACGGTGCCGCCAAGGCCGGGCTGATCAACTTGACGAAAAGCCTGGCGATCGAGTGGGGCCCCAAGGTCCGTGTGAACGCGATTTCTCCGGGAATGATTCGGACCGAGCGGTCCCACCTTCACTACGGCGACGAAGCTGGAATTGCGCGGGTTGCCGATACCGTTCCCCTGAAGCGTCTCGGAACGCCTGAAGACGTGGCCGGCGCCTGCCTGTATCTAGCGTCGCCACTCGCGTCGTATGTGAGCGGTGCCAATCTCGTGGTTCACGGCGGCGGAGAGACACCTGCATTCTTGACTGCCGCCAAGGTTCATCGGGGTGAGTAGGCGGATGGAGTTTTCCTTCTCCGAAGATCAAGAGGAGCTCCGAAGAGCGGCACGGCGATTTCTCGAGGCTGCTTCGTCGGAGGAGCGGGTCCGGGCCGCAATGGAAACCAAGCAGGGCTACGACGACGCCGTCTGGAAGCAACTGGCCGAAGACCTCGCTTGGACGGCGCTCATCATTCCGGAACGGTACGGCGGACTCGGAATGAGCTACCTGGACCTTCATCCGTTGATGGAGGAGATGGGTCGAGCGCTTCTGTGCGCGCCTTTCTTTTCGACGATCTGCCTCGGAGCAAACACCTTGCTGGTCGGTGGTGAGCCTGAGCAAGCGGAGCGTTGGTTGCCGGCGATCGCGGCAGGCGAGCGGACCGCCACGTTGGCATTCACTGAGAAGAACGGTCGATGGAACAGCACCGGCATCGAGACCACCTGCGCGCGAACCAATGCGGGATATGTGCTGCGTGGCCACAAGCACTACGTGCTGGATGGGCACACGGCGGATCTCGTCATCGTCGCAGCGCGTTCCGAAGGGAGCGAAGGCAACCAGGGAATCAGCCTGTTCGTCATTCCCGCGGACACGAACGGAGTGAAGCGATCGTGGCTTCCGACGCTGGACCAGACACGCCGGCAGGCAGCCATCGAGCTCCGCGACGTGCTCGTACCGGCCGACTGTCTTCTCGGAGAGGAGGGCGAGGGGTGGCCGGTGTGTGAAAGAACGGTCGACCTGGCGATGATCGCGCTCGCCGCCGAGCAGGTCGGAGCTGC
>JBFICQ010000093.1:0-11954 GCA_041581895.1 Polyangiales bacterium
AACCCCCGTGTGCTCTCTGTCTCCCTGCGTCGCGACCCACCGACCAAAACCTGCGCGATCGGTGGTGATGGCGGGAACACCGAAGGCCACGGCTTCGAGCGGGGTGTACCCCCAAGGCTCGTAGAACGAGGGAAACACCCCCAGGTCGGCACCCGGAAGGAGGTCCCAATACTTCTGGCGAATCAGTGGGTCCGTGCCGTCGAGGTAGATCGGAACGTGAACGACGTGCACACGGCCCCCGGCGTGGTTGTCGAAGCCGAGCGCGTTCAGCTGATTCGTAATCGGATCGTTGGCTTCATCGACGAGGTCGTGCGTGCATCGAAGGGGCGGTCCCGCTGACGCACCGTGGGCCCTGTCCCAGAGTTGTCGCTTCGGCTCGGCATGTCCGGCGGGCAGCATCGCGTATACGATGACGCGCTTCCCATCTCGCGACTCGAGCTCGCCTTGCAACTTCGCTGCAGCGTTCAAATAGACATCCACACCCTTGTTGACGTATTCGTAGCGGCCGGCCAACGCGAAGATTGAAGTGCCATCTCGATCGTAGGCGTCTCCGGTAGTCAGCTCTGCCAGCTTGAAAAGCTCTTCTCGCGCCCGGGCCCGCTGCTCGAGAGGAACCGGACGAGCGCCAAAACCGTTGGGAAGAATCACGTCTGGTTTGCGTTTGAGGAGGTGAGCGCACTCGATGGCAGTGATTTCACTCACCGTCGTGAACACGTCCGCCTCGTGCGCGGCAACCGTTTCCATCGAGTGTTTGGACGAAACCTGGAGTTCTTTGGCTGCGGCCTCGACGTCTACGCTGGCTAGCGACCGGTAGAAGTTCGGATCGGCCTTTCGCCCTGCCAGGGAGCGTCCAAGCATCGTGGCGTGCGTGGTGAAGACCGTGCCGATCTCCGGCGCTGCGGTCTTCAGGTACAGGATCGCGGCGGCCGACATCCACTCGTGTGCCTGGACGATCGCTTCCTGACGAGCGGAAAGGAGAAAGCGATCGCGAATGTGCTCGATCACCATTCCCGCCGCGTGTGCAAACAGCACCGGGTCGTAGTAGTCCCAGTCGCCGAACAGCGAATCGAGCCCAAACTCCTCCCAGTAGCGGCCGAGGATTTCGTCTTTGCGCTGGTAGAGACGAGACTGGTTGATGAGGAGGCAGCGCGGCTCGCCCGGCACCAGCCAACGCCCCATGACCACCCCGACTTCGTGATCTTCGAAGGAATCGCGCAGCTCAGGGTCCCAAATGTCCGCGCGAAACTCGGGAGCCAAGCCCTCCGCTCTCGGGATATCCGGACCCAGCGCGATGTATCCGTCTTCTCCGTGTCTCTGTTGAACCTCGTGAACCCTGCTGGCAAGGACGGTGTGAATGCCGCCTACCATATTGCAGACCTCCCACGAGATCTCGAAGAAGGCGGGCTTGCTCATGCGGGAATTCGCTCCTCCAGCGGGCCCAGTACCGAGCGGTTCAAGTCCTTCAGGACGTTCATGTAGTGGATGAACGCATCGTAGGGCCCCTCGTACGGGCTGAAGTAATCGTGGACCTCAGCATCGGAAGCGGACTTCGTGGCCATGTAGTAGAAATGGTCAGAGGTCTGCAAACGCCGCCAAAGGGCCAACAAATGCGAGTTGTTTCGGCGCTTGATGTCCGCGCCGAGGGAATAGATTTCCGCGAGGGCCCGCTGTTGCATCGCGTTTCCGCGCCACGCGCTGATATCTCGCGCTTCATCGGCCCACGAAACCGTCCTGTGAAACGAAAGCTCACCGAGTGCCGGGTAGCGTTCGATGACCTGGCCCGGCGTCAAAATGTCCCAGTGCGGATGCGTGAATAGCAAATCGGGCAGATGCTCGAGGAACTCGAAGATTCCAGTTTCCTTCCATTGATGCTCGCCGAAAGTCTCGTAATCCATGAATAGGTTGATCACGTCGCCAGCGCCGCTGTGTTGATGAACCCATTTGGCGAATTTGTCTGCCGTGAGCGGGTATTCACGCCATGCTCGGTTCGAAAACCTGAACGCAATGTCGTCGGAGAGGCGGTAGTTCTTCGTCAACAGCCGGGTTTCTCGCTCGGGAACGCGATAAACGAAGTTCGGGCTCCTCCAGTCGAGGATGTCATCGGCGCCCTCGATTAATATCGCGTCGAAGCCGAGGTCAGCGATGAACTGACCGATCTCGTCGTTGTAGATGAACTCCGTATTTCGGAACACGCGCGGTGTTTGTCCGAACTCGGACCGAATGAGCTCGAGCTCGAGGTCGATCTGCGCTTGGTATTCGTCCTTGTCGTAGAGTGCGGCCAGGCTGTGATAGTAGGTTTCGGCGATGAACTCGACGGCGCCAGTCTTGGCGAGCCTCACGAAGCTGTTCATGACCTCGGGCGCATACTGTTTCATCTGTTCGATCGCGACCCCGGTGATGGCATACGAGATCCGAAAGCGGTTGTCGGTTCGTTCGATCAGACGAAGCATCGAGTCGTTGGCCGGCAAGTAGCATTTGTCTGCAACCTTGCGGAGCACTCGCGCATTGAGCTCGGAGTCAAAGTACTCGTGGTCGCGGCCGACCTGAAGCGCCCCATATGGCTTCAATCGATAGGGCTGGTGAACCTCGAAGTAGAAACAGACAGACGGCATGGTTTGACCTCAGGCAGCCACCGATTGATAGATCGGAATGAGCTTTTCTGCAGCAGCATCCCAATGGATATGGCGAATTTCTTCTCGAGCGCGCTCGACGATCACCCGCCGAAGCTCGGGTAGCTCGAGCAAAGCTACGATTTGACTGGCCATCTTATCAACGTCCCAGAAATCGACCTTCAAGGCGTTTCGGAGGACCTCCGAGACACCCGACTGCTTGGAGACGATGACAGGGCGGTCGTAGCTCATCGCCTCGAGCGGAGCGATCCCGAAGGGTTCCGACACCGAGGGCATGACGTAGACGTCTGCGGTAGAGAAAGTCCGCTCGAGATCGGCTCCTCGGACGAATCCCGGGAAGCGAAAGGCGTCTTCGATGCCGAGACTCTCCACCAGTGCCCTCATGCGCGGCAGCATGTCGCCGGAGCCGGCCATGACGAACTTTGCGTCGGGGACGTGCTCGAGCACCCGCGCGGCGGCCTGGACGAAGTACTCGGGCCCTTTTTGAAAGGTAACTCGGCCGAGAAAGAGGACCACGGGCCCGGTCGATTCGCGCTGTTCGGTGTACGCCTGCACCGTGGCGCGCGTGTACACTCCGTTGTGCACGACCGAGATCTTGTCGAGGGGGGTGCCATGGATTCGGTTGATGAGCCCCCGCGTGTAGTAGCTGACCGCGATCACACGCGTCGCCCGCTCCAGCCCCTCGCGTTCAACCGCGACGATCTCGCGATCTGCGCCCTCTGCGGCGCGATCGTACTCGAGGCTGTGAACGTGTGTAATCAGTGGCGCTTTGGCGCGAGCGGCGATCTCGATGCCTGCCGGAAAAGTCATCCAGTCGTGCGCATGCACGATGTCATACTTTCGACCGCGTACCCTTTGGGCCGCGGCAGCAGCATAGCGCGCGACCTCCGCGAAAAGATCCCATCCGTAGTGAACCTCCATCGCTGGCTCGACGCTCGGCGCCCAAAAGTCCTCTTGAAGAAGGTGGGTGTGCTCGGAACGCCGACTCCCATCCCGCGGGGGGCTGGGCAGCTCCTGCGCCCGCTGGACAACAGTGGCCTCGTCGAACCCGCCGGCCCTGAGCAGCTCGAGGTAAGCGGAGGTGTCGAGGTAGGGCTTCAACATCGCTGGCACCTCAATGGTGCCAATCCGGACGGAGCTGGCTCTTTCAATAGTTTCGATGGCCGCCATTAGAATCGGATCGGTCGAAAGGGCTGGCTCGCTTGCGATGGCTTGGCTCAGGGCACCCCCATGACTCGGAGTGCCAATCCGTGCCGGGGCTTGCTGGTTCGCGTCCGATCCCGAAGCTCCGAGGAGGTGCATGTGCGGCGCCTGCTCCTCCCCGTAAAGCTGTGGCACCAAGAAGTCGATGTCGATGCCACCACGACGGGCAAGCGCCGTGGTCAGGCCTTCGCATGCAGTCCCAAGCCCGCCGCTGATGTGCGGTGGGTACTCCCAGCCCAACATCAATACCTTCATGGGACCGCCATCTTGGCGATTCGCAGAACCTCGGCAACGCTCCAGGCTTGTGCGGGGGCGCCTCCAGGGCGGTGCGGGGGGTCGCCGTCGAATACCTCACCGATCTGGCCGACGCAGCCCTCGGTGCGGAAGTGAGCGCAAAGGCTCGCAAGGATCGGCAAGAGCTCTGCCTTCATGGCTGCCGGTCCCTCGATGGCCCGAACGGCGTCGGCATAGAGCCCGAGCAGCCATGGCCAGACGGTACCCTGATGGTACGCGCGGTCTCGGTCGGTTTGTCCCCCTCGATAAAACGGATGATAGTCGGGATCGTCGGGCGAAAGCGTGCGAAGCCCGACTGGCGTGAGCAGCTTGGCGCGCACGGTCTCCAATGCCAAGCGCTTGTGTGATTTCTCGATCGGGACTCCAGGCAATACGAGTGCCCACAGTTGATTGGGGCGCAATCGGCGATCGGGGTTTTGGCCATCGTGCGTGTCGGTCAAGAACCCCTGATCTTGGAGCCAGAATTTTTCTTCGAAGTGATCGCCGAGTTTCTTCGCGGTTTCTTCGAGGCGCTTGGCGAGGTTGGGCCGTAGCTTTTTGGCCCACCGGCCCGCCGCGACCAAGCCCGACAGCCAAAGCGCGTTGAGGTCGACGGCATAGCCCCATCTCGGAGTTACTGGCTGTTGATCGATCAACGCGTCCATCCAAGTGAGTGCCCACGGTCCTTCATCGACGAAGAGAAACCCTTGAGGATCCACCTGCACGCGGGCATCTGCTCCCGCGATAATGCGCTCGATCAGATCGAGGCATGCCTTCTGAAGCGCCACCAGTTGGCGGCTCCGGGTTCTTTTTGAGGTGAGTGCCGTTGCCCGAATGAACAAAAGCGAAGCGTCGATCGCGTTTGCATTGGCTGGGACATCGCCGCTCTTGGGAAGGTTTGGAACGAGCCCGTTCTCCAGCCGCTCAGCGAGCGATCCGAGGACGGCCAACCCGTCTCCGACTTTGTCTCGAGCGAGGCACAAGCCCGGGAGGGAGATGAGCGCGTCACGAGACCACTCGCCAAACCAAGGATACCCCGCTATGACGCCGGTCCGGTTGCCATGGAGCTTGACCAGATAGGCCTCGGCGGCGTCGTCCAGCTCCTCGAGGAACGAACGTCCACCGCGCGGAAAAGACGCCAGCACCTGCGGGTCCGGGCTTGTCGCGGGCGTCGTTCCGAGCCGTACACTCAGCGAAGTGTCGCGGTCCACCGTGACGCAAAACTCTCCAGGGGTGAATAAGTCCTCCGCGTCATCGTAGCCGCGGGCGTTCTCCCATTCGTAGTGCACGCCCTCGTACCAATGTCCGTCCGTTCGGAACGTGCCCCGGGCGCCGTGAAGGCTGATCACCACCGGAGGAACGTTCTTGTAGGGTCGCATCGTTGCCTGAAGGAAGCTCGCGTCTTCGATGTCTACTTCCCCGTTCAAGAACGGGTTCGCAAAGGTGAGCTTGTGAATGGGACGGCATCGGATCAAAGGGCGCAACCGTAGTCGAACCGGTTCGCTCACGCCTTCCACCGAGTAGCGAAGCCAGACCGCGTCGGCGCCGTCCTCCAGCCAAAGCTCGCGGATCACTTCGAGGCCGGCGAACCGGTAGATCCACCTCGGCTGCGGATTGAACTCCACCAGATACTGAATTCCTTCCGGTTCCACCGTGTCTCCCCAGTCGTAGCTGTGAAGCGCGACGGTTTCGCCACCTACTTCAAACCACTCCTCGAGCTCCGCGACGAGGTTGAGCGGCCCACCAACGCCCGGCTCGCGCACCGTGAGAAGGCTGTGATACTTGCGGCGTGAACGCCGATCGATCGTTCCCATCGCAAAAGAGCCGCCTGAGTTCGTGCACAGCCACTCCGCGTCAGGTGCTGCCTCCAAGACCGGGGTGTCTTCCGAGGTTTCGTTGCCCGATTCGCGCGTGACGGGGCGGAGCCCTGTGGGGCTATCAGAGCGACTTGGAAGCCAATTCGGAAGAATCACACTACGACCCTGGGCCCAGGATGTTAGCTGGGATCAGACACACCACCAGCGGGAGATGTGCCAAAGCCTGACGCAAACCCTCGCGCCAGTCCGTCACAACCTGCCAACAATACCACTACCGCTGCGCATTGCATGCGGCTCGCGAGTTTTTCAGCGCAACTTGTGCACGTAGATTCGGATCAGGCGCGAGCTTCGTGCCAGGCCCGTGCCGAGGCCTCCTGGTCCTCGGGGTGCGCGATCGAGCTCGACGTTGCGAAGCCGGCTAGGGGTCGCGGCTCCGCCATGGAGGAGCACCCGCTGATTGGAGCTGACGTGATTGACAGCTTGACTGGCCGTGCAGATGAGGGCTTGGCTACTCCCGGCTGCTTCCGGGCTCGGGTTCCGGTTTCGGCTTGGGTTCGGGCTTGGGCTCAGCGCCTCGACTGGGGGGTGGTGGACGCCGCTCGAGGTCGACCTCGAGCACCGGGTAGGGGTCGGGGTGCTCCAACGGGCCCGACGTTCGGTCGACGTTTCCGACCGGAGGGTTCACTTTCTCCTCCGGCTCGTACACTTCTTCTTGTCCGATTTCGGTCCCTTGACCCACGCGGACTCGCCCACTAGCGCATGCCGCTATCGCGCTGAGTATCGCGACCACCAGCAGGGCTCGTCTCAACGGCCTCACGGTGAAGGCTCCCGCCGCTCGTCGTGCGTCAATGCCGGTGTGACGTCGATCAGCGTATGGCACTGGCTGCACGCCAAAAGAAGCCTGCCAAAGATCTCAGCCTGACCTCGGGTCGTCGGCTCGGCCTCGCGCGGCTCTCCCGGCTCCGGGACGTAGTCGTCTTCGTCGGTGCTTCCCTCGACTGCGGCAGCGAACGCGAGGTCGTGAACCTCGTAAGCTAGACGAGTCGTTCCCGGCGGGCTCTCCGCGTTCGGTTCTTGCCCACCATGCAGAGGCGCCTCGGCCAAGACACGCGCGGCCTTTTGGAATGTCGGGGGAGAGTCCGCCAGCAGGGCTTCCCACATTCGCTCGACGGCCCAGTAGTGCCGCCTCATGTGCATCGCCAGGTCTTCTCCGCCCGGCGCAGGGTCGAGCTTCATCGGGGGTCCGCGGTCGAGGGCGTGGTGGCACTGGCCGCAGGCGTAGGACAGTCGAGCGAATGCCATGCAGGCTTCCTCGAGGTCGTCGCCTTGCCGCACCTGTTCAGCGAGCTCTCGGGTAATGCGGGCGTACTCCTTGCCTTGTTCGGGGAACTGCACGTGCTCCATGAAGAACGCCAACTTCCGCATCGACTGCCGGGCGACTTCGAGATCCCCGCGAATGAGAGCGTTCCGGGCCAGGATCGAAAGTCGTGCGTGGTCGGCCATGACCCGATCGAAGTTCGCCGGGAGCTCTGTAGGGGGGGGAGCCTCCACTTCAACCTCCTTTTTCGAGCCGCATTCGCAACCGCTCAGCGCGGTCAGCCAAAGACCCAATAAGACAACCCGCCCAACCATGATGCGCGTATCATGCCCTTTAGGGACGTAGTTTCAAGCTCGGTTTATTATTCCTCGTGATGAGTCAGCAGGAGGGGGATCTCGCTGTCATGAAGAAGTCGCCTCGCCACGCTACCGATCAGGAGGCGCTCGATGCCGCTCTTGCCGGTCGTGCCCGCGCAAATCAGGTTTGCCCCGACATCGTGGGCCAGCTGAAGGATCGCCGCCGTTGGATCCCCCGTAACCAAGTGCGTCTGAATGGCTTGCGCGTCGATCGAAAACAGCTCTTTGGCATCGTCTTTGAGCATCTCTTCGAGCCCACGATGCAGGGCCTGGCGACGTTTCTCCGCAGCCTCACCGACCACGGCCCCTCGATCGGTGTACTCACCCCACACATCGAGGTAGCTATGCACGAGGTGAAGAGAACCGTGGCAAACCCCGTGAATCGCCCGGGCGACCTCGGCCGCATGTTTGGCTGGCGCCGAAAAGTCGTAGGCGATGACGATCGAGCTCGGAATGCCGCCGCCTTTCGGGGGCACGACGAGGATCGGGGTGTGAACGGTCTTGAGGACTCGCTCGGTGACACTGCCGTACATGAGCTTTGAAACGCCTCCCCTCCCATGGGTCCCAACGATCACCAGGTCGACGTCGTGCTCCTTGGCGTAGTCGCGTATGATCTCGTGAACTGTCCCCTCGCGTATGACGGTGAAACGCTCCACGCCTGCCGCTTGAATTTTTTGAGATTGTCGGTCGAGAGCGTCTTGTGCGTCGTTGAGAATGCGGGTCACGGCCTCGGGGCCAGGGCTGTAGGAGAGATCCATCAGCAAGTAGTTGGGAATGACCGGAGTGTGCAAGAGATGGAGCTTCGCCGAACATTGCTTGGCCAGCGCGATGACATAGTCGAGCGCCAGCTCCGCATTCTCGGAGAAATCGGTGGGGACGAGGATTTGTTTGATCTGCATCTCGAGCCTTCCGTTGGGTCGTCGGGGCTACCCTTCAGCCGCCAAAAGTATCCGTCGGGATGATGCTATCGCGAAGAAGCCGCTCATTGACATAGTTCTTTTCTTCTTCTTCGATGTCCTTGCGCAGCATCTGTGCGAGTTGGGTGACGCCCTCTTTGATCTCGGTGGGCGATCTCGCATCCAAAATTGCATGGACCAAACGGTCGAGGTGCGCTCGTTGCTCGGCGTGCTCAGCGTGGAGGTGGCGTGCTCGTTCCGGTCCGAACCCGTCCGTCTCGCTGATTGCTGGGACCATGTGGGTCTCCTCGAAGGTCATATGAAGCTCGAGAATTCCTCGAAGGGCGTAGGCGGCTCGCTTGAGTCGTTCTGCCTCCTCCTCTCCTTCACCCAACTGTTCCGCACCGGCCTCCAGCTCGGAGAGCATCTGTTCGATCTCGCGGTGTTGGGTCAAAACCTTCTGACGAACCTCGGAGGGCATCAACGGATCGTCGCTCATGTCATCCTCCCCTGACCAATCAACGTGGTGCAAGGACTGCGCCAGAGAGGTTTAGCAGGATTTGTCAGGACCCGGTACGCAACTTCTGCGTGGTTTCGGAATCTTTCGCAGAACATGCGTGTTTTTGGATATGCTTTCCCCTCGAATCCACCGTTCTGACTGGCACGGAGCTTGATACACGAGGGGGTAGCGCATGGACCAACCCAAGACCATTCTGGTCGGCACTGACTTCTCCGACATTTCCGACGAGGCTCTTCGTACGGCGGCGCTTTATGCCAAGACGTTTGGTGCGCGCGTATTAGTTGCGCACGTGTTCGACCCAACGCCAAACGTGCCACCCGTCGTTTGGTCTCGTCCCGATCTTCTCGAGCGCAGCATTCGAGTCGAGATCGAAGAGGCGATTCGAGAAACGCTCAGTGGAAAGACCGCGACGCTTCTTCAGGGTGTTCCCGAGGTCGAGCTGAGTGTTTGTCAGCACCCCTCAGCCGGCCGCGCCCTTTGCGAGATCGCCGAGGACGAGGGCGCCGATCTTTTGGTATTGGGGTCGCACGGTCGAAGCGGGCTATCCCGAGCTTTTCTGGGGAGTGTCGCAGAGAAGGTCGTGCGTCACGCACCGTGCCCCGTGCTCGTCGTGCGCGAAAGACGAAAAGAAGAGAAAGGGGGTGAGTGACTCATGCCGCTCATTCCGCGATTGGTCGTGGCCTATGATTTCTCCGATCCTGCAAGGCGCGCCTTCGAGCTCGGCGTGTTCATGGGTCGACAGCTCGACGCCGAGGTTCATGTGGTCACCGTGCTCGACTCGAGCGATGAGAAAGACGAATCAAAGACCGCGAAAGAGTTGGAGGATCTCCGAAGGCTCCTCGAGATGCAGACACGCGGCGCCGTGAAGAGCGATGACCTTCGGATGGAGTGTCATGCATTGACCGGCAACCCCGCTGAAGCGATCGTGGCCTGTGCTCGCGAGATCGACGCTCCGCTGATCATATGCGGCACCACCGGCAAAGGAGCCGTCGCCCGAACTCTCTTAGGGAGCGTTTCTCACGAGCTCGTCCACCGAAGTGGCGCCATCGTCATGTCCGTCCCATAGGCGATGCGCTCCCCGCTCAATACGCAGCAGTTGCGCCTCGAGCTCCCATAAACGCACAAAGTGCGAGGATTCGTGTAGAACGAAAGAGGCTATGCTCCCCATCACTGGTACGCTCCTTGCTGGCCCCCGCGAGCGCCTATGTCTGTCGAACACACCAACGCGATTCCCGAGTCTCTCGGTAGGTCACGTCGATCGGTCGAGCCCCAAGAGCGAGGGCGCAAGATGATCCCGCGGGAGCACGGCGCATACGCGGAGCTCTTGTTCCCGATGGCCGCAGTCTTCTTGGGAGGCACGCCGACCACCCCGACCTGGTTGTTGGCCATCGCCGCGATCGCGTGCTTCATCATGAACGAGCCGCTTCTCGTTCTGTTCGGCCAGCGAGGTGCACGCGCACAACGTGAACAGGGTGGCCGTGCGCGCCGCATGCTGTTCCTCCTGGTGTTGGTCGCGATCGCTGCCGGGATTCCGGGGCTTTGGCTGGCACCGCAGCAGGCTCAGTATGCCGTGGCCCTGCCCCTGCTGCTCGGGGTCGGAGTCATGATGATGGCGGTTCAAGGGCTCGAGCGCAGTGGGATGGGCGAGACGATGGCCGCTGCGGCCCTTTCTTCAGTCGCCGTGCCGCTTGGTTTTGCGTCGGGGTTGAGCGTGCTCGCTTCGATGGCCGTAGCGGCGATTTGGCTGGTGGCCTCCCTGTTGGGAACGTCGGTCGTACGGCTGACGGTCGCGCGCACCCGCGCCAAAACCGACCAACAGTTGCGTCGCGTCCGAGCGATGAGGGCACTGCTCATACTCACCAGTTTCGGCGTGATCGCGGTCGGCGCCATGGCTCCCCTCACCCCGCGCGGTCCGCTTTGGATCTTGACGGCGGCGCTTCCTGTCGCAGTCGTCGTTGCGGCTCTTGCGATCGCTCGCCCCACGGCCCGTAGCTTGCGATCGATCGGCTGGGGGCTCGTCCTGGCCAATGTTTGTACCTTGATAGCGGTTGTGTCCGCTCTGAAGCTGGTTCAGGATTTCCAGGCCGTGAAATCGACCTTACCGTTCCCCATGTTCTAGGTTGCGCCCTTCGAGAGAGGAGAGTTTCGTGCTGGCTAAAGACATCATGACTGAAAATCCTGTGACCGCGACTGAGCTCATGTCCGTTGCCGAAGCGCTCGGGCTACTGTACGAGCTCGACGTCCGGCACCTGCCGGTTGTACGAGGCAGCGAGCTGGTCGGCATCATCAGCGATCGAGATCTCCGAACATTCTCGGGCATCGATGACGAAGGAGAGATCGACGCCGTCGAAAGCGCCCGCACCGCGACCGTGAGCAGCTTCATGAACACGAGCCCCGTCAGTGCGAGCCCCGAGACGTCGGTGCGCGAGCTGCTGGAGATGATGTTGTTGCACCGCGTGGGCGCCATCCCGGTGACCGACGTCGACACGGGCGACTTAATCGGCATCGTGAGCTATGTCGATCTATTGCGCGTGCTTCAGGAGACCTTGGAACCTACGTGAAGCTGATCACCACGCACGAGACTGCCGATTTCGACGCGCTGGCATCCTGTGTGGCTCTTCAGAAGCTCTACCCTGGTGCGGAGATCGGCGTTTCAGGTGGGCTAGCCCCAAACGTTCACCAGTACTTGACCCTCCACGGCAACCGATTTCGCACGCAGCGCTGCCAAGATTTCGACCTTTCCGACGTGGATCTGTTGGTCGTGACGGACGTACGACGGCATAGCAGGCTGCATCACGTCGGAGAGATCCTCGTGCGTGCAACTCAGAAGCCGAAAAGCGTACGCATCGTAGTCTGGGACCACCACCCGAGCGCGCCTGACGACTTGAAGCCGGACGAGGAGCATGTCCAGCCCGTCGGCGCTGTTACGACCCTCGTGGTC
>JBFICQ010000094.1:0-11952 GCA_041581895.1 Polyangiales bacterium
GTGGGCGACCGATATCAACTGCGGGCACGGCAAAGGGTTGCGGTTGGCAGGTGCGCCTGTCCAGACCAGGCAATGGCCCAGCGCGAGGCGCGCCGCATGAAACCGCAAGCGCTCGGAGGCATGGTGCTCGAGCTCGATGGCTTGAACGTGCTGACGACCGTCGAAGTCGCGTTGGCGGGCGGCGTGCTACTGCTCGGTCGTGATGGGTGCATGCGGGACATGGCCAGCTTTCATGGCAATTATCGCCTCGTACGCGAAACGGAGCGCGCGGTGGAAATTGTTCTCGACACCCTCGATTGGATGCGCCTGAGCGAAGCGCGGATCTATATCGACCAACCGGTATCCAACTCGGGCCGATTGGCGAGCACGATACGAACCGTTGCGAAGGCACGCTCTGCCAAGGTCGAAGCCATCGTATCCAAGCGCGTCGACGAGTTACTAAAAACCTCGTCGGGCGTGGTCGCAACGGCCGACAGTGCGATTCTGGATGCCTGTGGGCCATGGGTGAACTTCGCACGCATTGCCGTCGAGCGGCATCGGCCCGAGCTGGATCGGTTTTGGCTCCTCGACTTGGCTTAGCGAACCGGCACGTGCCTTTGAAGAAAATCGAGCGTGGCGTCGATGATGACGCTTCGGTGAGGCTCGACCGCGCACTGCATGTGCTCGCAGCGGAGCTCGACGATCTCCGTGTTTCTGCTTCTTCGCGCGTGTCGAATGGTTGGGCCTGGGGGGCAGATCGCGTCGATGACCGACGGCAGCACGAGCACTGGCCCAGGGCATCGCCGAAATGCGTGCGCCGGGGCGTAGCTCCAGAAGCGAAGCGCGATCCGGGCGCCAGTCTCGAATTCGAAGCCCTTCGGAACGAGGTTTCGATACCCCAGATAGGCGTCCGGCGACGTCAGTAGGCCGATCTCGCCAGGGGGGGCGGTGAGGGGGACAGTCACCGGCTGCCGACCGACAAGCGATGAGAGAAAGTCGCGAATCGCACGCGCGACGATTCTCAGCATGTTGAGTAGGCTCCACCATTGCATCGCCGCCCACGTGCTGCTCAGGCCGCTGACCATGGGGGCGACTGCCACCACCGCCGCGACGGCACCGTCGTGGGCCGCCGTCGTCAGCGCGTGACCTCCTCCAAGGGAAAAACCCCAGGTCACGACGCGGCTACCATCGACATCTGGAAGCGTCCGGACGAACGCAAGCGCGCACTCCCAATCCTCGAGCTGTCGCCGAAACGAAATCACCTGGCGTGGCATGCCCCCGCTGTCCCCGAACGAGCGGTAGTCGAAGACCAACGCAAAGTAACCCGCGCCGGCAAAAGCCTCGGCGAAAGCTCGAAGGCCGCTACGACGCGTCAGCCCGAATCCATGGGCCATGACGATGCAAGGGCGGGGCTCGTCGGCGTCGTCAGGCGTCAAAAGCCAGGCTCGGCAGATGTCCGTGCCACTCTCGAACTCGACGTCGGTTTCGCGAACGCTCAACGGGGCTAAGACTCCGCAATTCCGATGGCGTCTTCAAGCTTTCCACGCTCGCCGATCAGCCTTCGCAGTTTGATGATCTTGGGGGGCTGATTGAAGGTGACCGCACCGACGAGGCGGCCAGCCCGTGCGTACAGCGCGACCAGGTTGCCCCCTTCAGCCATGGCGTCGGTGAGGACCAGCTCGTCACTCGGGCGAGGATGACCAACCCCTTGGATCTTCAGATCGAACTGGTCCGACCAGAACATCGGGACCGACTCGAAGGGCTCGGCCTCGCCAGGAGCCGCGAGAATGGAACCAGCGACGTGACGAGCTTGCTCGACCGCATTCGTCCAGTGCTCTACACGCATGCGCTCTTCGAAAAGAGGGTTGTACCAATTCGCGACATCGCCGGCAGCGAAGATATTGGGAACGCTCGACATGCAAGTCGCATCACAACGAACCCCATCCGCTAGCTCGATCCCGCTGCCTTCCAACCATGACGTGGCAGGCTTTACTCCGATGCCGATGACCACCAAGTCACAAGCAAGCTCTGTCCCGTCGTCGAGCGTGAGGCCCTCGACTCGATCTTTCCCGATGAATCCTTCCACGCGGCGGCTACAGCGAACCTCGACGCCCCGTCGCTCGTGTTCGCGTTGAAGAATGTGCCCCAGTTGCGATCCGAGGCTTTGCGCGAGTGGCGCGTCGAGCGCCTCGATCATGACGACGTCGATTCCCAACGTGCGCGCAGACGCCGCAACCTCGGCCCCAATGAAGCCGGCTCCGATCACCGCAACTCGCTTGGCCTTTTTCAGGCTGTCGCGAATCGCCAGCGCATCGTCCAGAGTCCGCAGAGTGAAGAGCCCCCCTAGCTGGGGCTGATCGGGAAGCGTTTTAACCTCTGCGCCGGTCGCCACGACGAGACCGTCGAAGGCGACCGCTGCGCCGCCTTCGAGATGAACTTTCCGTCCGGTGGGATCCAACGCGATCGCACGCTGCCCGAGTCTCAGATCGATCGCCAGCTCATCGTAGCTCTTTCGTCGCAGCGCCAAGCGCTCGGGCTCCCACTCGCCGCGCAGCACTTCTTTGGAAAGCGGGGGGCGATCGTAGGGCAGGTGCTTTTCGTCACCGATCAGGACGAGCTGACCCTCGAAGCCTCCCCGTCTCAGAAACTCGGCCGTGCGAAGCCCCGCGAGAGAAGCCCCCACGATGGCAACGACACGCGGCCGGCTCATCGATCGAAGCGGTCGCGCCTCTGGTTGCTCAGTGCGATCGCCTGCAAGATCAGCTTGCGGATGTCGCCGGCTGCCACCTTCACCACCCGCAGAAGCCCCGCTAAAACCTCTGCGTGATCACGGGGCACGTCCTCCAGGTAGGACTCCCGCGGCCGAGTCCGAGAGCTAGTCGGCTCACCTCGCTCCTGGGCAGCCGCCCGAGCCACCTCGGGGACAGGCGCCGGGGGAGGCGCGCCCGACCCCGAGCTCCGGCTCGAACCGACGTTCGCAGGCCCGGTGGCCTGCTTTGCTCGTGACTTGCGTGGTGCTTTGCTCGGTCGCTTCCGGGTCGGCTTCGTTTTTCGCCCTGCGCCGTTCGTCGGAGCGCCATTGGTGTCGGCCTTGGCGGTCTTCGGCGGATTCCTGCTCGCACGCTTCGATGCGCCTGCCTTGCGGGATTTCGCCGTCCGTTTCGGCGGAGCCTTACTCGGCCGCTTGGACGATCGCTTCGTGGTGGTCTTCCTGGCGGCTCGCGCCTTGGTGGTGGTTCGCTTCGTCGTCATGACGCCTCCGGAGCGGGGCACCTTATCCGAAACTATGGCGAGGGCAAGTACGCCCCAACTCAGTGGTCGACGACGTACACGAACTCGAGGCGCTCGGGCTGCGCCGGCGGCTTGGCTGCCCCGGGAATCAATCCGACCTCTCGATAACCTACCGCCTCGAGAACGCTCACCATGAGCGTGTCTCGCATGGGAACTTGGGCGAAAAGATACTGAAGGGGTGTACGCACGGCATGCCGAATCGCGTGCGTCGCTAGGGTCCGCCCAAGCGGGCCGCTTTGCTTGCTCAGACACGTGGTTGCCTCCCCCGTGAGGCGTCGCCGAGCCGGATCTGCACTAAGCGGGGCCAACATCTCCCACCCAAGCACTGAGCCGTGCCCATCCTCGGCGATCCAAAACTGGAAAACCTCGTCTTGTGACGCAAGGGCACGTGTAAAGTAGTCGCTCAGCCGAATCTCGCTTGGAAGGCGGCCGTCCCAATATTCCGAGTGCTTTTCACAGACCCGTAGCACCCCTTCGAGATCGCCGATCGTACCCTGCCGGATGAGAATCCGAGTCGCGGGCGCTATCGAAGGGCGCATCATCGGATCGATATCTATATCGCCAAATCGCCAAAGTGGGCAGTCCCCTCATTGGGGACCACCCAAAAGGCGGCGCGCCCGCTAGTCGACCGTCGGACAGGAAATTGGATTCGAAGAGACCGCGTTGTTGCTCTCGTCGCACTCGTTGTACTGCTGACCGCCCATGCCGTCGTCATCGATCGTGGCCATGACCCGAATTTCGGTCAGCGCGACCCCCTGTGGAATCGCGAAAACGACGTCCAACTGCTCGGACTGACCGGGCAAGAGCCAACCGGTGGTCGGGAACGCGCCCAGATCGAACTGCTCCGCGCCGTCGATCGTCTCGGCCACCACATGAGTCAGAATGCCGGGTGGGATGCTCAGTGAGCCGTCGTTCCCGACGACGACTGCCAGCGTGTACTCGGTGTCGTCGCATCCGGTCCGAAAGATCTGACGCACCACGAAGTCCGGGGCGTCGAAGAGGCCTCCCGGCTGCACGTTCTGGCGAAAGTTATTGAGTCGAGAGTGCAGCCAGTTCGGCTCAGGCTGGCGCGGAATCTGCGCGTCCTCGGTTACGTTGGTCACGCTGTACCCGTGTTGGTTCCAAATTCGACGGGTGCGGACCCAGTTGTTGTCCGAGTCCTCCCAGATTTCGATCCCGCCAAGGTTGGCATCGATATTGGGCTCGGGGATCACCACCTCGGATTTCCCGTCGTTGTCGACATCGACGACGATAGGCATCTCGATGCGCGTATTGCTGTTGTGGGTGGTGTCCTCGTAGAGAATCCGACCATCACTCCCAGCAAAAATGCGGAACGTCGTCTCGTCGGCATAGACCACTTCCGCCGCGCCGTCGCCTTCGAAATCGAACACGCTGGAACCGGTGGCGCGACTCGAGCAGTCGTCGTTCTCAACCATCCAGCGGACCCACTCGCGCTCACACTCTGGTGGCAATGGATCACCCCTGCACTGAAAATCGAAGACGACGTACGCCGTCGAGCTTGCCGTGCCGATCTCGGCGAAGCCGTCGCCGTCGAAGTCGGAGATGGTTGGCGGACCGCTCTCGTTGGCCCCCGCCGTGCTGACCACTACTTGTTGGCCTGCGCTCATGATGGGATTGCCAACGGCATCGTAGGCGGACAACTGAAGAGCTCCACCACACAGAATGCGCTCGGGCGGAAGCAGATCTCCGTCTTCATCGTGAAGAGGCTCGGTTGGAACGTAGGCAGCCGGGGTGTAGGTAGGCGGCGCGATGTCTGCGGGCGCGCCTGGAATCCGAATTGGAAGTGGAATCCCTTCAACCGACGTTCCGTCATCATCGAGAATGAAGAGCTCGCCGAGCCGAATGATCACCACCTCGCCGTTGTCATCTGTGTCGAAGTTCCCGACCGCGTTGTAGCCGTCGCAGTCGAGCGACCCACCGCAGCTCGAGTTCGTGGTCGTATAGTCGTAAGTCCACCTTTCGCTTCCGTCGTAGTTGTAGACGGTGTTGCCCGCGATGACTTCCTGAAAGCCATCCCGGTCGAGGTCCGCCACCGTGGCAGCGGGGCCGAGAAACGCATTGTTGCCGATCCCTAAATTGGCGCCGATCAGCATCGCTTCGAGGTCTCGACCGTCCCAGGCGAGCGCGCCGATCGGCAGATCGGGATCGCCCGGTCCCTTTCCGGTCACTCCATCGAGAACCACATTGCCGATGATTACCTCCGGCCGACCGTCGGCATTGAGATCCGCGATTGAAGGTTGGGCGCCACCCCGAGTGTGCTGGTTGTTGGGCAGACCATCGTTTTGCCACATGACCTCCCAAGTGGAGCCATCATCGGAAACGCGGCGCCACGCGACCGTTCCACCATTCTTGAAGGTCGCGACGATCTCCGGCGCGCGCTCGCTCGCGGCATCATCGGGATGAAGGTTGCCAAGCGCGACACCAGTCGAGTTTCCTATCCAGTCGTCGACGGCCAAGCCTTTGAGAGTCGCCAGCGTATTCATCGTGCCGTCTTCGTTGCATGCGCCCGATACGACGCGAAGCACGCCGCGCCCCGTGCAACAACCGTCGACTTGACGGTTGAAGCTCACAAACACGATATCAGGCGTGTCGAAGACGTCGGTGACCCCGTCATCGTTGTCGTCGGTGAGGTTCGCAACCGCCGGCGTCATCACGACTTCGCTCATGCCGGCGATCTCGATCTGCTCTGGGCTTGCACCCATGGGCGCTGGAGGCGCAGTCCAGCGACACCCAATCGTCGGTTGGAACTCGCCGATCGGCGGCCGGAACTCGCATGCCGCGACCGCGTCGCGCGGAATACACCGGCCGAGGCTCGGCTCGCAGAGCTCGTCGAGCTTGCAGTCCTCGCCGAAAACACATGGCTCCCCGAGAGTGACGCAGCCGCCGCCGATGCAAGCTGCGCCGCTGTCGCAACAGATCTCGTTGTCCTCGCCACAAAGGCGCGAAGGATCGGGACATGCCGTTACGCAGGCCCCCTCGAAGCACATTTCGGAGTCGCCGCAGCACACCCCGTTGCACTCGATCTTGGCGCCGCAATCGGCGACACAGCTGCCTTCCAAGCAGACTCGGTCGGCGCCGCAGCATTGCGCCGTGCCACCAAACACGCAGGCCGGAGCGTCGCCACAGATCGAGAGACACAGACCATCGTCCGCGCACTCTTGTCCAAAGGCGCAATCGCAGCTTCCCAGCCGAGGAGCACCGGACCCGGAGCCCCCGCAACCCGCGAGCACCATCAAGAACGTCGCGAGCCACGCCCAACGAAACATGGCCTATACTGTAACTGTAATTTTACACTTAGGCTACTCGGCCGGGCCTGCTTGCGCCTGGCGCTTTGGAACGTAGAACCTGTTTCACCGCGTCAACGAGCCCCCGGCAGGAATAGGAGCAGACCCATGGCCATCGTCGAACCACTCGCTGAGACGTCCGAAGGGCGGCGTCGGCTCGGGATTCGGAGCCCGGCAACCCGCGAGCGCGTTGGGGAGATCGTCGTCAGCCGTCGCGAAGAGGTCGAGGCCGCCGTCGCGAAGGCGCGCGATGCGCAACGAGAGTGGGCCCGTGTGCCGATCGCCGAGCGAGCGCGCATCGTCCGAAGCGCGATCGACATTCTCGTCGAGCGGCGCCAGGAAGTTGTCGAGACCATCATCAACGAGACCGGCAAGACGCGGCTCGAAGCCCTGATGATGGAGATCGTTCCAGGTTGTGACTATCTCAACTTCTGGTCCCAGCGAGCCGTCCGAGAGCTTTCAGACGAAAAGAGGAAGCTCCACGGCTATCTGCGACCCGTGAAAAAACTGATCATGCACTATCGACCTTTGGGTGTGGTCGGTGTCATCACGCCGTGGAACGGCCCGTTCTCTCTTGCGATCAATCCCACTACGCAGGCGGTCCTCGCGGGCAATGCAGTCATCCTCAAACCTTCCGAAGTCGCCCCGTACTCGGGTGACTGGGCAATCAAATTGTTGCGCGAGGCGGGTGTTCCCGAAGGCGTCGTACAAACGGTGCACGGGGACGGAGAGACCGGCGGTGCGCTCGTCAATGGAGGCGTTCAGAAAATCTCGTTCACTGGAAGCGTGAGTACCGGCAAGAAGATCGCAGCCGCATGCGCTGAGCAACTCATCCCCTATTCGCTCGAGCTCGGGGGGAAGGACGCGATGATCGTGTGTGCCGACGCCGATCTCGAACGGGCGGCCGGTGGGGCGGTCTTCAACTCCATGCTGAATTCGGGCCACGTCTGCATGGGAGTAGAGCGGGTTTACGTCGTAGAAAGCGTCGCGGACGAGTTCGAAGAGCGCGTTGCCAACATCGTGCGGGAGCTTCGCTATGGTGCTGGAGACGATGTCGACGTAGGAGCGGTCTTCTGGGACCGTCAACTCCCGATCATCGAGCGCCACATTGAGGATGCCAAAAGAAAGGGCGCCGAAATCGTGGTCGGCGGCGAGGCCGACACGAGCAAAGGACTGTTCTACAAACCGACCTTCGTTCGCAACGTGAACCACTCCATGGAGCTCATGCGAGAGGAGACGTTTGGGCCAATCGTATCCGTCATGCGAGTCAAGGATGAAGAAGAGGCGATTCGCTTAGCGAATGATTCGCACTACGGCCTGAGCGGAAGCGTGTGGACCCGTGACATTCAAAAAGGGATCGAGATCGCAAAACGAATGGAAACCGGTTCGGTGATCATCAATGATGCATCGATGGCGTATGGGGCGCCGGAAGCCCCATTTGGTGGGGTGAAAGACAGTGGTGTCGGGCATGTCAATGGGTTGGGAGCGCTACGAAGTTACACTCATCAACAGCCAATAATCATCCACAGGTGGGCACAGAAGCGCGAACGGGTATGGTACCCGCATACACCAAAAACGATCGAAGAGATCGACGGCATGATTCGGATCATTTATGGCACCGCGTTGAAGAAGCTTGGCTTCTTTTCTTGACGCAGTTCGAATATAGTACGCCCCGATGACGAGTCCTCGTGACTCCGTGTTGCCGGTAGTTCGGCGCGGGGTCGACCAAGTCATTCATAGAGCTTCCCACTTGGGCTACGGGGTTCTTCCGTGGCTCATCAAAAGCTGGCGGTCGGTCGAGGTCGATCACAATGTGCCCTATCTACCGACTCGTAGGCGCGCTCACCTCCTCGATATTTACCGAAGCCGGGAAGCGACGGGCACGCTGCCGACCATTCTCTACATCCACGGCGGCGCCTTCTCCATGATGTCCAAGGATACCCATCGTCTCATGGCCTATGTTTTGGCCGCACAGGGGTATCAAGTCTTCAACACCAACTATCGGCTCGGACCGGTACATCCCTACCCGAAGCCACTCAAAGACGTCATGGCCGCTCTCGAGTGGATCCTCGACAATGGGGCAAAGTACGACGCCGACACCAGTCGGCTCGCCATCATTGGCGAATCGGCAGGCGCCAATCTCACCGCCGCGCTGACCTATTGTGCGACTCACCCGAGGCTCGAGCCCTTCGCCCAGGCCATATTCGAGCGTGCGCCCGAGATCGGTTGCGTCGCACCTCTTTATGGCGTGCTCGATCTTCACGACGTCGAGCGTTTCTGGCGGGACCCGGACAAGAGTCGCCGGCTGCCGGCCTGGATCAAGGGTGAGATTCAGGGGACCACCCGTTCTTACCTCGGGCCGCGCGCGCGGCGCACCCTCGAGTTTCCGCTCGCGAGCCCATTGCGGCTTTTCGAACGCCCTGCTCCGGTTGGAAGTCGGCCATTGCCTCCGTTCTTCGCGACGGTCGGCACTGCAGACCCGTTGTTGCCCGATACGATTCGGCTCGGCGAAGCGCTCGAAGCGTCTGGAACCACCTGTGAGCTTCATGTCTATCGAGGTGAGATCCACGGCTTCAACGTGATGCTTTGGCGTGAGGCTGCGCGCACGCAGTGGGGCGCGCTCTTTAATTTCTTGAGTCGGCACATCGGTGACAGCGAGGTAGAGGCCCCCGCCGAGGCCCCGCACCCCTATGTCTCGCTGATGGAAGCGTGTGCCGAGTAGTCGGGGGTCTCCACGGTCACGGCATAGGGCAGAGGCTCGATGGCACGACCGCGACGCCTAGCCCAGGCACGTGTGAAGACGGCACCAAGGAGGAAGATTTGCGTCGTATAGTAGATCCAGAGAAGCAATACGATCAGCGACCCTGCAGCTCCATACCAAGACGCGGGGCTCGCGTATCCTAGGTAAAACCCAATCAGAAAAGAGCCTCCGACCACGAAGAGCGACGTCGCCGCGGACCCGACCCACACGTCTTTCCAAGCGATGGTCGCGTCCGGCAACCACCGATAAACCAAAGAGATCAAGAGCCAGAGCAAGGCGAACGCGCTCCCGAACTGTCCCAACGTGAGTAAGTAGTCGGCATCTCCCAAGAAGCGTGCGGCGGCCGTGGCTATTGCGTGGAGCATGACCAGGACTACCAGGGAGCCCCCAAAGACGAGCAGCAACGCAAAGCCCAACATGCGTCTTTGGAGTAGATGGAACCAGTCGGGCCGGGCATGAACCAATAGCTTCGGACGTATGCTCCACATGTGATTGAGAGCCCGGCGGAGCATCGAAAACAAGCGAAACGACATATACAGCATGATCACGGCTCCGATCACCGGCGCGGCCCAACTCTGGGCTTCGGAGCGCATGTCGACCATCACGGTCATGAGAAAGCTCGCGAGGTCTGGGCCGAGAAACATCTCCAACTGTCCGACCAATTCCTGACGGGCTTCGCTTGCCGGCAGCACCAGCGACGCAATCAAGAGCATCAGCACGCCAAAGGGCGCGAGTGCCAGTGATGCGTAAAAGGCGATCGCCCCAGAGAGCAATCGCCCATCATGCGACTGGAAGTAGCGCCAAGTCTCGATCAGCAACGAGACCACGCCGCCTCAATAACGATAATAACTGGGTTTGAACGGGCCCTCGACAGAGATGCCCAAATAGTCGGCCTGCGCCTGGGTGAGCTTCGTGAGCTTCACCCCGAGCTGGCCGAGATGAAGCCGGGCAACTTTCTCGTCGAGCTCTTTCGACAGGACGTACACCTTACCGACCTCGTAACGATCGCGTTCGGTCCAAAGCGATATCTGAGCGAGCACCTGGTTGGTGAACGAGTTGCTCATCACGAAGCTCGGATGACCCGTCGCGCATCCAAGGTTTACGAGCCGGCCCCGCGCAAGCACGATGATTCGTTTGCCGTCAGGGAAGATGAAATGATCGACTTGTGGCTTGATCTCTTCCTCAACGACCTCGTTGGCGGGATCGGTGAGCCATGACATTTGAATTTCGGAATCGAAGTGACCGATGTTGCAGAGAATGGCCTCGTTCTTCATCTGCTTCATGTGCTCGCCGGTAACGACGTCGCAGCAGCCGGTGGCCGTCACGAAGATGTCAGCGACCGGCGCGGCCTCTTCCATCGTGACGACTTGGTAGCCCTCCATCGATGCCTGAAGCGCGCAGATGGGATCGACCTCGGTAATCAGCACGCGCGCCCCTGCCCGCGCCATGGCTTGGACACAGCCCTTGCCGACATCGCCGTAACCGGCGATGACGACGACCTTGCCCGCAATCATCACATCCGTCGCCCGCTTGATTCCGTCAACCAACGATTCGCGACAGCCGTAGAGGTTGTCGAACTTCGACTTCGTCACGGAGTCGTTCACGTTGATCGCTGGGCACTTCAGCGTGCCTTCCTTCTCCATTTCGTAAAGTCGATGAACACCGGTCGTGGTCTCCTCGGAAAGTCCCACGATCCGTTCCGGCCCGGTGAAGAGCTCCGGGTACTTCTGATGCGCGATGGCGGTGAGATCTCCGCCATCATCCAGCAACAGGTTTGGTGCCTTACCGCCCTCGAAGGCGCGGATCTGTTGGTGGATGCACCAATCGTATTCCTCCTCGGTCTCACCTTTCCACGCAAACACTGGCACCCCAGTGACCGCAATGGCCGCAGCGGCGTGATCTTGCGTGGAAAAGATGTTGCAGCTCGTCCACGTCACCTCGGCGCCAAGCTCGGTCAGCGTCTCGATCAAAACGGCCGTTTGGATGGTCATGTGCAGACAACCCGCAATGCGTGCGCCCTTGAGCGGCTTCTGCGAGCCGTATTCACGTCGAAGCGCCATCAACCCGGGCATCTCGTGCTCGGCAATGGCGATCTCTTTGCGTCCCCACTCGGCCAACGCGAGGTCGGCAACTTTGTGCTTTAGATCTGGATTCGGGCTCATGATGGCTTTGTCTCCTGGTTCGGATCGCGTTGCGCAGCGAGCACCTGCCACTGCAGGTGGGCATCAGGACCTGGCCCATACCTTGCTGCGGGAATTACAAAAACTTCGGGTTCGATCAACCCGGCCGCCACGGCAAAGCCGACGAGCTCGCCTGACTCGAAGCCGAGCCATAGGTCGGCCTGGCGATCATGCATGCGTTCGTCTTGGTGAGCGCAGTAGTCGATCACCAGCACTCGCCCACCGGGTCGTGCGAGAGAAGCCAGCAAAGAAATGAGCTTCTGGGGACGAGGCGCGTGATGCAGCAACCTCACGGCGAGCACCGCGTCGGCCCCACCGAGCTCTTGCACGCGAGAAAGTACACATGGATCTTCGTAGTCGGCCTGAATCAGCTCCACGTGGTCGTATCGCCTGCTCGATAGCCTGCGCGCTGCGGTTTTGAGCTGCTCTTCGGAAC
>JBFICQ010000095.1:0-11847 GCA_041581895.1 Polyangiales bacterium
CGAGGCTGTTCTTGCCCTTGTTCCACCATTCGTACGAGGTGCTCGGCCAGCCGCTTCGCACCTGGTGGGCCATGTCGGAATCGAGCCGCGCTCCACCGATCGTCGACTGCGGGCCGGCGAGCGCGCTACTGGCCAAAGCCATCGCACACAAGAGAGTCACGAGGAACTTCATCGGGGTCCTTTCGGTTCTGGGAGAGAGCGAGCCTTGCCACTGATTTGCGCCGATGCAAGGTACCGGGAGGTCGCGCAGGCATTACCGAAGCCGAAGGGTTACTTCAGCCTCCCCTTGGGGTATACCGCTCAATCGTTCAGTGTGATTCATCGCTCGACTTCTCGAGCGTTCGCTCAAAATTTCCCGACATGAGCTTGTATGACGCAGCAGAGCAGATCGAAGGCGACTTCGGAAGTCGCGTGGTCTTCACCTGTGAGCACGCTTCAGCCCGGCTTCCCTCTCCGTGGATCTGGCCCGAGGAAGATCAGTGGCTCGTCGATACACATTGGGCCAGTGATATCGGTGCTGGCGCATTCACGCGCGAGGTAGCCGAGTTGATGAATGCACCGGCAGTGCTGTCTCGTTTTTCGCGGCTTCTAGTCGATCCGAACCGGCCTCTCGATGCGGACACGCTGTTTCGTAAGAATGCCGACGGCAAAACCGTTCACTTGAACGAGTCGCTCCTCGAGACGGAGCGCCAGCGCCGGATTGATCGCTTCTACCACCCCTATCACGCTGCAGTGCGTGCCATGGTCGAGCGCAGTCACGGCGACACCGTGTTCTCGATCCACAGCTTCACCGATGACTACGAGGGCGACATTCGGGTTTTGGAGATCGGCGTGCTGTTCGACGAAGACGAGGAGCCCGCGCTTCGCCTGGTGCGCCACCTCGAAGAAACGGGGTTTCACGTCCTTCCGAACGAGCCTTGGTCGGGGAAAGCCGGGCTCGCCTATTCCGCGGTCCGTCACGCACGGGAGTTCGGGCGTACCGCGCTCGAGATCGAAGCGCGCCAAGACCTGATCGTCGACCCCTCGTTCGCTGCACGGCTTGCAGAGGCGCTGGCACGCTTCTTCGTGTGAACCTTCCCTGATCGAGTCGACGCGGCTTTCGCCGCCTCCGAGAGGGCTCTCACGTGTTTCTGGGGTTGCGCTCTGTTAGGCTTTTAAGGGTGGTTGACACGCCGATCTTGCCAGAGGCACAGGAGCAAAGGCCCAGAAAAGCCCCCAAGAACGTGTTCGAGCGCGAAAAAACCGTCGCGACCTGGGACGAGGACTACTACCATCCGATTGCAGAGCTTTATTATGATGTCGCGGTTCGCGACATGCTTCGCCGCATGGGGGCCAAACCCGGCGATTCGGTGCTCGATGCCGGCTGTGGGCCGGGGGTCCACTCCATTCGGGCAGCGCGCTACGGGTGCCGAGTGAAATCGATCGACCTCTCCGAGCGAATGCTTGCCCACGCACGTGCACGAAGTCGAGAGGCCGGCGTCGCCGACCGCATCGACTTTCAACAGGACGACCTCACAGCTCTCTCGCTCGAATCGGGGGCCTATCCGTTCGTCTTCAGCTGGGGGGTGCTCATTCATATCCCAGAAGCCGAGAAAGCACTCGACCATCTCGCGCGCGTAGTCGCACCGCAAGGCAAGCTCGCCCTCCAGGTTCTAAGTGACACAAGCCTCGATTTCGCGATCGAGCGGTTCCTTCGACTCCTGCTCGGCAAACCTCTGGAAGGCCTCGAGCAGATATCACTTGGAACCGGCCTTTGGTACGACTTCAACGATGATCGTCTATGGGTGCAGCGCTACAACCCGAAAAAGCTCGTCGAGGCGATGGAATCGCGCGGCTTTCGCTTGGTGAGCCGCCGTGGCGCGGAGCTTACCGAGTTTCAGTGGCGCGTGCCTCGCGCTCTGCGTCCGCTTTTTCTCTGGGCGAACCGCGCTGCATACGCGTTGCGCCTGCCGGCCTCGCTTTCGTGCACCCAGATATTCACATTCGAGCGGACGGGCGTAGAGTAGTCGGGAAGTACCCGACCTAGCGGCTGCGGCCGGGCCTGCCGCTCCGGTCCCTGCTGAACCCTCCGGTCGAAGGCCGACTCGAGCCCCTGCTCCTGCTCGTCCCCCACGAGGGTGCCGAGCGCGTGCGTCCGCTTGTTCCCTTCCACGAACGAGTCGAGGAGGGCCGTCCTCTTAGCGTGCGCGTGGGGCTCAGGCGGGGTTGGCTCACCATGCCACGACCAGGGCGTGACTGGGGGGCGGTTCCCGTAATCGTCGGGCCGGTACCAGTACGCCGGATCGTCCCGGTGCGCGTCGTTCCCGTGGGAGCCCGGTAAATGACCGTCGTCGGTTGCCTCGGCGCTCGCGTGGTTGGTCGCGGAGTTGGACGAGTCGAGACCGCGCGACTGGGCGTACGGGGCGTCGGGTACGCACTGGTCGGCCGGCGTGGAACAGCGCGGTAGGCCGGCACCGGACGACGTGCGGGGTAGTACGGATGATAGAAGGGGGGGTACCAATACCAGGGCCGATAGTACCCAAAGCCGACGTATACGCCGTACGGTCGATAATAGCCGGGCACGAACCACCAAAGGCCTCCGTAGAAATCCCATCGCGGATGCACAAACACGTAGTTCACTCGCACCACGACGCAGTGGCCGTCCACCCAAAGGTATTGCCCGTTGCTGTAGTACCAGTACCCATCGACCCAAACACCGCCAGGGCAGGGCGGAATCTGCTCCTCGACGACGATGACCTGGGCAGGTGGCGGGGCCTGCACCGAGGCGGCGATGGGCTTGGGCTCCTCGACGACGATGACGGTCTCGCCGTCGACCTCTTCGGTCGTGCCTTGTTCGGCTTCGATGACCACGTAGTTGGTCGGGTCGGGCGTCGTGGTGGCCTGCCCCTCGCGAACGTAGCCATCATGCGACGCGTTCGGCTCCCCGCCGCTTGCCTTGGCGCCGTAGCCATCCGTGACCTCGTCCTCGTCGGCGGCTACCGGAAAAGCAAGAGCCATCCCTAGAGAAAATGCACACAAAGTAATAAGTCGAGCTAACAACATCACAACCTTCCTTGGCTAGTCCTGCCCGCGAAGTCGGAGAATGGCATCGGCGCGCGCAACTTGGATCTGCACGCGGCGGGATTGGGCCTCGCGGAGCGCTGCGCGGGCGTCGGCGACGGTTTCGAGGTCGCCTGCACCGAGGTCGTAGCCAACCTGCGCTTGTCCGACGCGCTTTTCGGAAACCAGAACCAGCTCGTCCGCGAGCGCGAGCTGCTCCTTTGCGTGGCCTATATCGATGATCGCGCGTCGTCGGTCGTCGTCGCGCGAAACTGCGGCGTCGCGTGCCTGTGCTTCGAGCTCAGCGGCTTCGGCATCTGCGGCATGCGCCATCGCAATGGCTCTGCCGCCATCCCACAGCGGAACAGAGAGATGGAGACCGAGGCGGTACATCGGAAACACGCTGTCGTTCACGCCAGCAACACCGGTCTGGCCGATTACCGCAAGCACCGGTGCGCGGCTCTTGCGATGCATCCGAGCCTGCTGACGGGCCGCGTCCCGCTGGCGCTCGAGCGCTTCGACTTCCCATCCGCCATCGGTCTCGGCTTCCTGCGATTCGATCTGGAGCACACTTCCGTCGGGTTCCGCCGTGGCAGATAGCTCGGTGCCCACCACCGACTCGAGCTGACGTTTTGCAACGACGGCTCGCGCGAGCGCTTCTGCCGCGACGAGCTCGGCCTGAAGCTCTTCGTACTGCGCAGCGTCCAGCTCCGAGGGCGGTCGATCGCCGTCTGCGACTCGCGCAGCGATCCGTTCCCTCTGCGCCATGGCCTCTTCCGCTGAGGTTGCCGCGTAGCCGTGCACCAAATGCTTGGCCAACCAGTCGAGATAGGACGCGCGAACCAGTGCAAGCACGGTTTCGCGGGATGCATCGGAGGTCGCCTTGGCTGCCATGTGATAGGCTCTTGCCGCCCTGACCGCGGCACCCGTTCGCCCGTCGTAGAGCGGTGCTCGCATCTCGATCACCCCATCATACCGAATGTTGGGGCGAAATGCGGTGCTTTCTCTGAGGGTCGGCGATGCCCGGACGTTGACCTCGCGACCGTCGGTGGTTTGTACCCGCTCGATCTCGGAGCCTGGCGCGGCAACGCCCGTGACGTCGAGCCAAAACGTCGGCATCCTGCCGGCCCTGGCTGCATCGACCTCGGCCACTGTTCGAGTAGACCTCGCGTCGACCGCCTCCCATCGGGCTTGGTTCTGCAGTGCCAACTCCACTAACTCCTGCAGGGTAACGACTTCAGCCGATGCAGCCGCGGGTACGAGCGTTGCGCCAAACACGACCAGCGCAGCCAACGCTTGGCCCATCCATATCCACACCGCATTCATGTTTCACCTCACTCATGGCGCAGAGCCTCGATGGGCTCGAGCTGCGCCGCGCGCCGAGCCGGGAGGTAGCCGAAGATCACTCCGACACTCGTTCCAAAGGCACCGGAGCCGATCATGGTCAACACCGAGAGGCCTCCCGGCCAACCCATGGCCTCCGCCACGAGACCCGACATGAGCCAGCCCAAGAGCACCCCCGCGAGCGAACCGGTAAACGACAATACCACCGCCTCGGACAAGAACTGCACTAGGATTTGTCTCGGTGATGCACCGATGGCCGACCGAATGCCGATCTCCTGCGTGCGTTCAGCGACCGAAACCAGTTGAATGTTCATCACACCAATACCGCCGACCAGGAGAGACACGGCCGCGATCCCGACGAGCAACCCGGTCAGGATGTTCGAGACCAACTTCGCCGCTTGCGCTGCCTGCACCGGGCTTCCGAGCAGAAAACCATCTGGCTCTGCGTCCGACAGCCGGTGGGAGCGGCGCATGATCGGCACGACTTCCAGCAACGCTGACTCCAACAACCCGATGCTTCGCACTTGAAGCTGAATCTCTTGATAGCCGATCGGCATACCAAGAAAGGCCTCGAACGTGGTTGCTGGAATCAGCAGAATGCTGTCGATGTCTCTGCCCGTAGTAGCCTGGCCTTTGGGAGCGAGCACACCGATGACCGTGCAGCGAAGGCTCGGCCCGACGGTGACGATCTGGCCCAGCGGATCAGCGGGCCCGAAGAGCTCCTGCGCCACGGTTTGGCCGAGCACCGCGACCTTCGCTCGCTGCTGCACATCGATGGCATCGAACATACCGCCGGCTTGGATCGGCCACTCGCGGATCTCCACAAAGCCCGGCATCGTGCCCGTGACCTCGGTTAGATAGGTCGCGCTCGCGGACCGAACAGTTTGCAGCTCGGTGATGCGGGGCACGACACGTTCGACCGACATTGCCTCGCGCTTCAGCGCCTCGACGTCGGCATCGGTCAGGGGTTTCGGGCTGCCTCCAAAATCCCGCCGTCCCATGTTGCTCTTGATGGATGCTACGCGCGTGCCCAACACCTCGAACTGCTGCATGACCGAAGTGCGTGCTCCGGTACCAAAGCTCACCATGGCGATGAAAGCCGCCACCCCAATGGCCAGGCCCAACATCGTGAGCGTGCTCCGGCCAGGGTTCCGAACTGCCGTGCGAAAGGCGCGACCCAGGGTTTCGCTACGCGTGCGGCGCATGGCTGCTCCTATGGGTGACGATCTTTCCGTCGCGCAAAAAGATCTGGCGATGACAGAAGTCCGCAACCTCTGGGTCGTGTGTGACGATGATCAAAGTAAGCGATCCCGCCGCGTGGAGCTCGAGGAGCAAGTCCATGACGGCCGTTCCAGTACGCGTATCGAGAGCTCCTGTCGGCTCGTCCGCAAGAAGAAGGCGAGGCTGAGCGGCGATGGCCCGGGCGATCGCAACCCGCTGTTTCTCGCCGCCTGAAAGCTGTGACGGCCGGTGCCGCATTCGATGGCCGAGCCCAACGCGCTCGATGAGTTCCCTCGCGCGCGCCTCCCGCGCAGGGCGACTGAGGCCAGCGTAGTAGAGTGGGAGTGTGACGTTTTCGATGACCGTGTGGTCCGCGATGAGATGGAACGACTGAAAGATGAAGCCGATGTAGTGAAGGCGAACCCAGGCCTGCTCGCGCCGGCTAAGGGTGGATACGTCGCGCCCGCCCAACGAGTAGGAACCACGCGTCGGACCGTCGAGACATCCGAGGATGTTGAGCAAGGTGGACTTGCCCGACCCGGAAGGTCCGCGGAGCGCAACGATTTCACCGGACTCGACCGTCAGGCTGACCTCATCGAGCACTGGCGCCGTCATGTTGGGGAACTCTTTGCCAATGCTTTGGGCTTCAACGATGGAAAAACCGCTCATCGGCGACCCTTCAGCGAGAGCAGGGGAGTGTCTCCCTCTCTCTCGGGCTTTAGACCGATCGCGACCGGATCGTCGACGTCGATGCTTTCGGGCTCACTCGGCCGAATTTCCGTGAAGGCGCCGTCGGAGAGACCTACGTCGACTGGGATTTCTTCTAGGACTTCCCCGTTGATGCGCCATACGCGACTGCGCGCAGGAGCATCGGTTGCGCCCTCGGGCGTGAACCGCAGAGTCGCCTCGCGCACCGCAAGCACGTCGTTGACCTGCGAAACTTTGATGCGGACCTGTGCAGTCATCCCGGGAAGCAGCAGATGCTCGGGATTCTCGGTCGCGAGCTTGACGTGGTAGAAGATCGCGCCGTACTCGGTATGGGGGTCGGGGCTGATGTGCTTCACCGTCGCTTCGAAGACTCGGCCTGGATAGGTGGGCACCTCGAACTTCGCACCGAGCCCCACGGTCACCTTACCGATGTCAGCCTCACCGATTGGAGCGGTGACGTTCATTTGGTCGAGGGGAGCGCCGATCCGAAAAAGTCGGTTCCGAGGTCCGACGATCATTCCCGTGAGCCCTGGGACTTCGAGAACGAGGCCCGCACGCGGAGCAACGATATCGGTTCGGTCTCGCTCGCGGCCGCGCAGGGAGGCTTGCTTGAGCGCTGCGGCGCGTTCTGCGCGCGCGGCTTGAAGCATGGCGCTCGCTTTGATCATGTTTGAGCGCGCCGTCTCCAGGTCGCTGGCGCTAGCCAACCCTTTTTCCGCGAGGCGCTCGGTGCGCTTGAGAGACGCGGCCGCACGTTTTGACGCGGCTGCTGCCTCGGAGACCCGTGCGCGAGCTACCTCTAGCTCCGCTCGTGCGACGTGGAAGGCGACCTCAGCCTGGCCCCTGTCGAGCTGCGCCAGAAGCTCGCCTTCCTCGATGTTGTCTCCGGGCTCGACCACGACCTTGACGAGCTGCCCCTCGATTGGTGCCGGCACCTCGACCTGATCGGTGAGCTCCAGATGCCCGGCCACCCGGATCTCCTCGACGATCGATGTCCGCAACACCCGCGCAGCCCGATAGGGGCTTTCCTCGGGGTCACGTGTCAGAAGGTATGCCGCGACAGCGCCTGCAATGATGAGCAGCACGACCACGATTGCGATCAGTCGACTTCGAGGGGAATCGAGCTGCGGTATCTCCAGCTTCTGGTCGACGGGTGCCTGACTTGGTTCCTTCACTGGGCGCACACCTCTGAAGTTCCGAGTAATTCGGCCCCAAGCCCGAGTCAAGAAGTCCATTCGATGGTCTCGAGGTGCTCGCACAGCTCGCCAGCCGTCGAAAAGCTCTTGAGGATTAGTGACCGTTTCAGACCCGCGCAGATGGCCTTGATTTCCGGAGGCTGCTTCGCGTAGTGCTTCGCCCCACCAACGGCGTCATAAAGTATGCGCACGAGATCACAGACATCGTCAGCGATATGCGAGCGCGTAGGAGCGCCCCAGTGAAACATATCGAGCAACTTGACGTCATAGCCGAGGCCGTAGCGCCGAACGATGATGTTGTCGGTATGCAGGTCGCCATGGTACTCGCCCATACCGTGAATCATCGAAATGCCATCGGCCAACGCGTAAAGAAGTTGAAGGGAAGCGAACGGGGTCATGCGCTGACCCGGCTTGCGGGCGATGTACTGGCTGAGTAATTCGCCCTCGACATAGTCAGAAATCAGGAAGGTTATGGTCTCTCCTTTGTACCTGATCTGATCCTGTGCGTGGTACTGGATCAGGATTGGGCAGTGCCTGAGCTTGTGAAGCTTCTTGGCGTAAAAGCGTGCGCTCTTGTCGCGTGGGTTGCGCTTCGGGAAGAAGAACTTGGCAGCACGTTCGATTCCAGTAGGGAGCTCGCGCACCTTGTAAACTTCGCCCTCCCATCCAGCGCCCAATAGCGAAACGACCTCGTACTTGCGGGCCAGGACTCGCCCAGGACGCAGCTCAAAGCTTTCAGCCATGGCCCTTTCTTATCACTCCAGCGCTCTTAGGGTTAGACCGCGCTGCCATGCGAGCGATAGCACGTACCCGCATTGCTCCCGGCGAGTACCCGGCCAAGGTGTGGGGTAGCGTCCTAGTTAGCCCGGCGAGTGCTTTTTGAACTCGATTCGCGCTACCGCTCGGCGGTGCACTTCGTCCGGCCCATCTGCGAGCCGGAGGGTCCGGCTCGTCGCCCACGCGTGAGCTAGGCCGAAGTCCGTCGTAACGCCGCCACCGCCGTGTGCCTGAACCGCGTCATCGAGAACCTTGAGCGCAGTGATCGGTGCCTTGACCTTGATCATCGCGATCTCCGCGCGCGCTTCTTTGTTGCCGACTTTGTCCATCATGTCCGCGGCTTTCAGCGTCAACAGCCGCGCACACTCGATGTCGATCCGGGCGTCCGCAACCCGTTCTTCCCAGACCGATTGCTCGTAGATCTTCTTGCCGAAGGCGGTCCGGCTCATCAGGCGCACGCACATCTTTTCGAGGGCACGCTCCGCCACGCCGATCAGCCGCATGCAGTGATGAATCCGTCCTGGCCCGAGGCGTCCTTGGGCGATCTCGAACCCGCGCCCCTCACCGAGCAACATGTTGCTTGCGGGGACCCGCACGTTTTCAAAAGAGACCTCGCCGTGTCCGTGCGGCGCATCGTCGAAGCCATAAACCGGCAGATAGCGTTCGATGGTCACGCCCTTTGTGCCGCGAGGCACCAGGATCATGCTTTGCTGCAAGTGCGTTGACGCATTCGGATCGGTCTTGCCCATCACGATCATGATCTTGCAGCGCTTGTCCATGATCCCAGAGGTCCACCACTTCAGGCCGTTGATCACATAGTCGTCACCGTCGCGCCGAATCTCGGTGCAGATGTTCGTCGCGTCGGACGACGCGACACCGGGCTCGGTCATGGCAAACGCGGACCGAATCTGTCCCGCGAGGAGCGGCTCGAGCCACTCTTTTTTTTGTGCCTCGGAGCCGTAGCGTTCCAGCACCTCCATATTGCCGGTGTCCGGAGCCGAGCAGTTGAACACCTCCGGGGCGAATGCCACGCGGCCCATGATTTCGCACAGAGGCGCATACTCGAGGTTGCTCAGCCCGGCGCCGCGCTCACTCTCCGGCAAAAAGAGATTCCAAAGGCCGGCCTTGCGCGCCTCGGCTTTGAGCTCTTCGAGCATCGGTGGCGAATCCCATCGATCCGGAAGCGCGGCGTGTTGCTCGTATACCGCCGCTTCGTTCGGATAGATGTGTGCCTCCATGAAGTCTTGTAGGCGGGAGATCAGGGCCTGTGTTTTGTCGCTGTAGGTGAAATCCATGGCTGTGGCGGGATACTGGCATAGGGCGACCGGCGAATCGAGGCTGAAGCCGTATCCGAAACAGGGCGTTGATCTTATGGCTATGTGCGTGTAACAGGCGAAGGCTGAATCGAAACCGGCGAATTAGGCTCTTTTCGCAAACCTCCGGAAACCCAAACGAACAGCGACATGCCAAGACCAAACCAATTTCATTTCCACGCGCTGCTCATCGCTGGCATCGCGCTAGTGCTCGGCGGGACCTCGCCGGCATTCGCCAAGCGAGCAAAGCAAACGAAGCAACCCAATATCGTGATCATCATGGGTGATGACATCGGCTGGTTTAATATCGGCGCGTATCACCGCGGGATCATGTCGGGCAAGACACCCAACATCGATCGCCTGGCGCGTGAAGGCATGATGTTCACCGACTACTACGCCGAGGCGAGCTGCACGGCTGGGCGAGCGAATTTCATCACGGGCATGATTCCGATGCGCACCGGGATGACCACCGTCGGTCAAGCCGGTTCTCCGTTGGGTCTGCCTGCAGAGGCTCCCACGATCGCGACTGCGCTCAAGGCCATGGGCTATGCCACCGGGCAATTTGGCAAGAACCACTTGGGCGATTTGAACCAATTCCTGCCGACGGTTCATGGGTTCGACGAGTTTTTTGGGTACCTCTATCACCTCGACGCCATGTCGGACCCGTACTGGCCCGGCTACCCCGAGGACCTGCTCGACGAGATCGGGCCCCGCAACATGGTCCACTCGTGGGCAACCGACAAAGACGATCCCACCGTGCAGCCGAGGTGGGGCAAGATCGGCCAACAGAAGATCAAAGACGCCGGCCCACTCCCTCCCAAACGCATGGAGAAGGTGGACGACGAGATCTTGAAGCACACGTTGAATTTCATGGAGCGCGCGAAGAAGAACAAGAAGCCTTTCTTCGTCTGGCTGAATCCGACCCGTATGCACATCTTCACTTTCCTCTCGCCGAAGTACAAAGCGCTCGAAGGCAAGGACAACTACGGCCTTCAGGAAGCCGGCATGGCTCAATTCGATGACATCGTCGGCGCAGTCATGAAGAAACTCAAGCAGATGGGCGTAGAGAAGAACACGATCATTGCGGTCACCACCGACAACGGAACCGAGGTCTTCACCTGGCCCGACGGCGGAAACACACCATTCAAGGGTGCCAAGGGGATGACCACCGATGGCGGCTTTCGCGTGCCGATGATAGTCCGCTGGCCGGGGCATATTCCCGCCGACAAGGTCCAGAACGGCATCATGTCCGGCATGGATTGGTTTCCGACCCTCGTCGCGGCCGCAGGCAACCCCAATATCGTCGACGAGCTCAAGAACGGGAAGCAGCTCGGTGCCCGTGAGTACAAGGTGCACCTCGACGGCTACAACCAAATGGACATGTTCACGGGCAAGGGTCCCAGCAACCGTGAAGAAGTCTGGTACTTCGGCGAGTCGACGCTGGGCGCTGTTCGAATCGGCGACTGGAAGTACACCTTCATCGAGCAACCCGATGGGTGGCCTGGCGCCAAGGTGAAACTAAACATGCCCCTGATTCACAACTTGCGCCGTGATCCGTTCGAACGGTATGCAGACCCCAACTTTGCGGTCGGCTCACCGGACTGGTTCATGCAGTTCTACGCCCGAGAGTTCTGGCGCTTCGTCTTCGTCCAGCGCGAAGTTGCCAAGCTCGCCAAGACGGCGATCGAGTTTCCACCAATGCAAAAGGGGGCGTCTTTCAATTTGGAGGCGGTGAAGGCTCAAATTGAAGCCGCGGTCCAGGCTCGGCATGGGCAGTGACGTCAATCGGGTGCGACCGTCTGTTCCACGACTAGCCGGTCAGTGCTCGTGTCGATACGAGCGCGCTTGATTTTGAGCTTGCCGGCAGCGATCGCCTCACGAATCGTCGGGCGCGCGATAAACTCTTCGATCCGGCGTTCGCGCTCGTCGATGAGAGAGATTAGGGCGGGGAACTTTTCCCTCATCTCAGGGTCGGCCGCTGCGGCCTCAGCCGCGCAGTCGGTATGCGTCGTGAGCACGATGATCTTCACCCCGTTGAGCACCGCAAGCTCGAGCATCTCTTGCTCAGCCAGCGAGAGAACCGAGCCTGCGGTCCGAACGACGTAGTAGTAGCGACGGGTATCTCCGACCAACTCGCTGGTGTCGATGCGCGCGTCCATGCAGGCGAGGATCGCGACGACGGGATGGCGCGACGTACGAGGAAATAGGTCACGAACCCCGGCCGCAAGCTCGTTTTGACGCTGAAGCTC
>JBFICQ010000096.1:0-11776 GCA_041581895.1 Polyangiales bacterium
ACGCAAGCTTGCCTCGTGACTCGTGACCAACCCGAGCGGGCTGCCGTCGGACGGGGTGGCACTCGCCACGCCGCCCGCCTCGCTGCATCCCGCCGCCCGCCCGCAACATCCACTGCCCTTCGACAGCCCGGCGCCGCACACAACACCCTCTCCTCGGAAACACGGGAACCCCCATCGGCCTTGCGGCTCGACCGGTCTGCGGCAGCAGGCATGTCCTCGAACGCGAGTTCCGCAGGCGTCGATCTGCCCTGCCGAGGTCTACGCCCACGACGGCATCGAAGCGACGCAGAACCGAGGGCGTGCCTGGGGCAGGGACCGAGTCGCGGGCGCCGTCAGAACGGAATGTCGTCGTCGCCGAATTCATCGGCTGCCGGCGCAGCGCTTTCGCCTCCGGCAAAGTCGCTCGGCGCGCCGGAATCACGGCGGCCGCCTAGCAGAACGATGTTGGTCGCCACGATCTCGGTCGAGTTCCGTTTATTGCCGTCTTTGTCTTCCCACTGGCGATATTGGATTCGGCCTTCGGCGCAGATCGGCCGCCCCTTGGAAAGAATGTTGTTGAGAGCCTCGCCGCGCTTGCCCCAAATGATGACTGTATGCCAGTCGGTGCGCTGTTGACGCTCGCCCGCCCGGTTCAAGTAAGACTCGGTCGTGGCCAAGCGGAGACGCAGCACGGCTTGTCCGTTTTGGGTGTACTTGAGCTCCGGGTCGGTCCCCAGGTTCCCGATGAGAATCACACGATTCAGGCCTTCTGCCATGGCTCCCCTCTTTTTTCAGCGATGGGCGGCGAACATACGCGCCCTGGGGCCGTCGATCAATGACCGTTTGCCTCGCCTTGCATGCGTAGCAGAATCGCCAACTCATCGGTCAGCTCGCGTCGGCGATGCTCGTAAAACGTCGGCCCTACGGCTTCCGCCTTTCGGTCCGCTTCGAGGGCTGCGATCTCATCAAGCAGCTCTTTTCGGCGTTCCGCCCGCGCTTTTGCCAAAACCTGGCTCTCGTCCGATCGTCGAAAGACGAGGATCAATCCAATGAGAAGAAAAACGAACGCCAGGGCCGACGCGAGATACGGCAAGGTTCCCTCTCCGGGAATCCCGCGGATGTGAATTCGAAGAGGATCGATCCGTGGGTCGCCCGGCCGCCGCATGACGCCTGCAACCAAGAAGCGCCGATCGCCCCCTTCGTGAACCCGGGCGACCGCGAAGCCCTCGACTTCGAGGCTCATCCCGTCGATGTAGTCGCTGATGACCTGGTACTCCATCGTGCGAAATGGGACCGGTTGCTCCAAGGTGAGCGTGCTCCCCGCGATCGGGACGTCATACGCCCAGGTCAGAGTCGTCCTTCCCGGCGGAAGCGAACCGTTGATCTCGAACCCTTCGTCGGTCGCGGAGATGCGCTGGTCGGTCATCATGGCGCGCGAATCAAACGCCCTCGCTCCCTCGGGCAATCGGACTGCGAGCCCATCGTCAGGGAAGACGTAGGTGGCGTCACCGAGATTGCTGAGCCGGGCTTCCTGGGTAATGTGGGCGCGGTCATCTCTGAACTCGACCATAGTCCGACCGAGCACCTGGAAGACGCGCTGGTCGTTGGTCGTAGTCGGAAGACGAGTGATACGGACGCGCTGTCCGCTTTCCGGATCGAGCCGGAAGGGGTTGGAGCTGTAGCGCGCGCCATTGTAGGGAACGTTGACGCGATAAGAGTGCTCGGAGGCGGTCTCGAGGTCCTTGAACCGACAGCGGCCTTTGTCGTCGGTGACGCAGGCTTCGCTTTGCCGTCCACCCGATTGCTCCATCAGTCCGAGGCGAACGGCAGCCTGGGGAACCGGCTTTCCGGTCTCATCGACGACTTCGACTGCGATCGTGCCTGCTGCCAGCTGCGGGTCGACTTCCGAGACGGCGATGGAAGGGACATTGCCAATGACCCTGTTCACGATGGTTTGATCCTGTTGGGCGGACGCCAACACTGGGCCCCAAAAGAGGAGACCAACCAGAGCTGCTGTGCGCATCAGGCGTCTTCCCAGGAGTTGCCGAGTCGCTCTGCGATCAGGGCTTCCGCTTCGCGGCGAAACGCCTCCGCGCCTTCGTCGAGCTCATGAAGCACGTGCCGTGCTTGGGCGCGTAACTTCTGATTGAGCTCTTCGAAGTCTTGGTCGGACAACTTGCCCGCGTCGTGCTCGAACGCGATGTCCCGGAGCTCCTGAAGAAGCGCGTTCTTCTCGGTCAAGAGCGCGCGGCGTGCATCGGAGGTCAGCTGCGCACGGACATCCCCGAGCGGCTCGTCGGAGAGCCCCAAGCTCAGACTGAGCCACAGGCTGCCGAGCCCAACCAACATCGCCGCGGCTGCGACGATGATGAACAACCATGGAAGGAGATCACTCATGTGTCCCCCTCGAACCGCTCGAGCTCATCATCGAGCCGCGACTCGTACTGAAGCTCGCTGGGAGCGGTGGCGGTGGCGGCGGTCTTAAGCTGCTCGCCGCGCCTCTGCCAGCGACGGCCCACCATGATGATCAATCCGACGGCGAAAACCATGCCCGCAAGCGGAACGGCCCAAAGCGCACGATCGAGCCCCTTGTCCGAAGGAATCGCGAGCGCCTTCGCACCATACTGTGCGCGGTACGATTCCTGAATCGAGGTTGGGTCTTCGCCTGCTGCCAGTAGCTCGCGAATCTCCGAACGCTCCTCGTCAGCCCAACCGCATGCGCAAGTGTCGAGGGGAAGCCTCGCGCAGTCGCCGCATTGACAGAGCAGTCGCCCGAATAGCTGGCGTTCAACCGGATCGTTGATGACGACGCTCCCGGCGTGCAGCGAGCTGCTGCTGTCGCTTTGTGCCGCAGCGACGCCTACCCATGCCAGCATCGTGGCCACTGCAATCGCTAACGCCACGACTGCCGTCGCCGGTGAAAAGCGAACCCCCTTCGGGAGAGGTTCGCGCTCGCGGACCAAGTCCCTAGCGGTCGGCCACATACTTAGAATCGCACCCAGGAGAAGAACGATGCCCCCAAACCAGATCCATGCGACGAGAGGACGAATGATCACGCGGAACGTCCCGCGCCGAGTGGACGGGTCGACGGTGCTCATGATCACGTAGACGTCTTCGGCGGGGCGACTACGAATCGCGACTTCGGTCGTCGGCATTTGAGGGTGGGTTCGGTATATGAATTTCGCCGGCGCGACCTCGCCTTTGGGAGTCCCTTCGTCGTCGAGCAGCGTCATATCCGTGAAGATCATCCGCTTGTTCGGATCGGCCTCCATGCGCGGCTTCTCGTACCGAATCGTGTGCGACCCAATCGACATGGTCTCGCCCGGGCGCAGCGCGCTTTCTCTTTCCGTGTCGTATGCGGCTCCGGTGAATCCGATGAACATGAAGACCACGCCGATGTGGACGATGTACCCGCCGTATCGACGCCGACCTTTTGACACGAGACGGACCAGAGCTGTGAGGGCCCGCTCCCCTTTTTTCATGCGCACCCGTGCACCCCGCACGAATTCCTGCCCGACGCTTGCAAGCACGAAACCACAAGTCGCGAAAGACACGACTGGTGCTACTGCCGCCGTCCACGCGAGAATTGTTCCGGTCGTCGTGTCGTAGATCTCGGTAGGCTCCACGACGGGCGGAAAGCCGAGTCGCGCGCCGAAAAGGAAGTGCAGCGCCCCCACTGCAAAACCAACGCCAAGTGGGAACATCAACGCCCGCGCGAGATTCGACCCCGTCGCTTTTCGCCAGGCGACCAAAGGGCCGAGCCCTGCCAAAAACAGAAGCACAATGCCGAGTGGCACCATCCATTTGTTGTAGAAGCCGGGACCGACAGTGACCTCTTCGCCTCGCAGCCACTCGCTGAGCAGGGGAAAGGTGGTGGCGATGAGCACGAACACCATCATCCCGAGCAACACCCAATTGTTCAGCAGAAAAGCGAACTCACGACTGACCAGCGATTCGATCTCGTTGTCCGCTTTGAGCTTGGGCAAGCGCCAGATCATCAGGAGCGCGACGCCGATGATCAAGAATCCGAGGTACCAGACGAAGTACTGGCCGATATCGGAACGGGCGAACGAGTGGACGCTCGCGATGAGGCCCGACCGCGTCAGAAACGTTCCGAAAATCGTGAGAATGAAAGTCAGCGCAAGAAGAAAGACGTTCCATACTTTCATCATGTGGCGCCGTTCCTGGATCAACACCGAGTGCAAGTACGCGGTGCCCACGAGCCAAGGCAGGAACGACGCGTTCTCCACCGGGTCCCAAGCCCAATAACCGCCCCAGCCGAGCTCCTCGTACGACCACAGGCAGCCAAGTAAGAGGCCGAGAGAGAGGAAGGTCCACGCAATCATCGACCAGGTCCGAGCGGCTCTGACCCACTCGTTGCCGAGGCGACCGGTCGCCAACGCCGCGATCAAAATCGCAAACGGGACCGACCAGCCCACGAAGCCCAGGTATAGGCTCGGCGGATGGATTGCCATCCAGTAGTTTTGAAGCAGCGGGTTGAGGCCCTCTCCGTCTCCCGGTGTGGTGCGAATGTACGTGGCGAAGGGATTTGCCGAGAAGAGCATCAGCACGATGAAGAAGATCACGATGCTCATGAGCGTCGCGAGGATCCATGGCTGAAGCTCGGTGTAGCGACCCCGAAGCCAACGAGTTGCAAAGAACGTGTAGCCACCTAGCAGGAATGCCCACCACAGAAGCGACCCATCTTGACCGCCCCAAAGAGAGGCGATCAGGTACCACCAGGGCATGGACCGATCGCTATATCGGGCTACGTATCGAATCCGGAAATCGTGGACCTGAAACGCGTATGCAAGCACGCAAACCGCCACGAGAAGGAAGGCGCAAGTTGCGTACGTGCCCCAACGCGCCGACGGAAGCAGGTGAGGCCGTCCGCTGCCCGCGCCCATCGCGATGGCCATCGTGTACGAAGCGCTAACCAAAATGAGGCACAGGATGAGCGTGCCCAAGAAAGGGATGTCGAAAGCCGGCATCAGATGTTTAACCCCGAAACAAGGGGACTGCCCCTTCTTTCTTGCGGTTTGGTAAGGCTAGGGGCGCTTGAGGGAGGGAGCAAGCCCAATGAAAAACCCCGCGTGGCGGAAGGCCAGGCGGGGCTTTTTCGGCGTGCTCGTTTTAGGCGGAGTTATTCGCCTTCTTCGAACTCAGCATCGATGACATCGTCGTCACCCTTACCACCCTCGTTCGAAGCGGTGCCCGCCGTTTCGCCGGGAGCGCCGTTGGTTTCGGCAGCCGCCGCGCTATATGCCACCTCCGCGATTTCTTTCATGGCGGCTTCGAGCTCCTCGGAACGCGAAGCAATGGCGGCTGAGTCGTTCGCCTCGATCGCCTCACGAAGCGACTTCACTTTGCCCTCGATGTCGGCGACTTTTTCTGCAGGAAGCTTGTCTTTCACTTCCTCCAGGGCCTTCTCGACACCGTAGGCGAGTTGGTCAGCCTTGTTGCGGGCCTCGACTTGCTCACGGCGCTTCTTGTCTTCTTCCTCGTGGGCCGCGGCGTCCTGGACCATCTTCTCGATCTCGTTCTCGGAGAGGCCGCTGTTCGAGGTAATGGTGACCTTCTGGTCTTTGCCGGTCGCCTCGTCCTTTGCCGTCACCGCCAGAATGCCGTTGGCGTCGATATCGAAGGTGACCTTGATCTTCGGAATCCCACGTGGCGCAGGCATGATGCCTTCGAGGTGGAAGCGTCCGAGGGTACGGTTGTTGGTCGCTTCCGCGCGTTCGCCTTGGAGTACGTGAATCTCGACCTTGGTCTGACTGTCTTCAGCGGTAGAGAACACCTCTTCCTTGCGGGTCGGAATGGTTGTATTCCGAGGAATGAGGGCCGTCATTACGCCGCCGAGGGTCTCGACACCCAAGCTTAGCGGGGTGACGTCAAGCAGAACCATGTCCTGCACGTCTCCCGACAGAACGCCAGCTTGAACGGCTGCACCGAGCGCAACGACCTCATCCGGATTCACACCCTTGTGGGGTTCCTTGCCGAAGAACTTGGTGACCGTTTCCAACACGAGCGGGATGCGGGTCGAGCCACCGACCAGCACGACTTCCGAGATGTCCGCGGCGGTCTTCCCCGAGTCCGAAAGCGCCTTCTTCACCGGCTCGAGCGTCCGCTGAACCAGATCCCCGATCATCGATTCGAGCTTTGCGCGGGTCAGCCGAATATTAAGGTGCTTTGGACCAGATGCATCGGCAGTGAGAAAGGGCAGATTGACCGTGGTTTCGAGCTTGCTGCTGAGCTCGATCTTCGCCTTCTCGGCGGCGTCTTTGAGGCGCTGGAGGACCATTTTGTCCGCGCTCACGTCGATGCCGGTGTCTTTCTTGAACTCAGCGATCAGGTATTTGATGATCTTTTCGTCGACGTCATCACCACCGAGATGCGTGTCACCATTGGTGCTTACCACGTCGACCACCTTGTCGCCGACCTCGAGAATCGAGATGTCGAACGTACCGCCACCAAAGTCGTAGACCGCGATGAGGTGGTCTTCGGTCTTGTCGAGGCCATAGGCCAGAGCGGCGGCGGTCGGCTCGTTGACGATTCGCTTCACGTCGAGCCCAGCAATCTTTCCGGCGTCTTTGGTGGCCTGACGCTGCGAGTCGTTGAAATAAGCCGGCACGGTGATGACCGCGTCGGTCACGGGCTCGCCGAGGTAGTTCTCCGCGGCTTTCTTCAGCTTGCGGAGCACTTGAGCGGACACTTCCGGAGGCGACAGCTCTTTGCCGCGCACCTCGAATCCTGCGTCACCGTTTTCCCGCTTGATGACTTTGTAGGGCATGCGCGTCGCGTCATCGCCCAACTCGTCGTAGCGGCGCCCCATGAAACGTTTGGTGGAATAGACGGTCCCCTCGGGGTTCGTAATTGCCTGACGTTTGGCGATCTGACCGACGAGAACTTCGCCTTGGTCGTCCCACGCCACGACCGACGGGGTGATCCGGTCACCCTCCTCATTCACGATGACCTTCGGCTCCTTGCCCTCCATCACCGCTACGACGGAGTTCGTCGTCCCGAGGTCGATGCCGATAATCTTTCCCATGTTTTCGTGTCTCCTTTTGGCTCCGGACTACCGCCGGGTGGACCCAACCTAACCACCGTCAGCGGGGCGTCAAGGTCCTGAGGACCCGTAATTACCAACAAATTCGCCTCAGGCGCCGATCCCAGCCATCACACTCGCACGGATGTTCTGGACGTCCTGAGACTCCGCCAAGATGATGAGTGAATCGCCCTCGTGGAGCAGATGCTCGTTCCCCGGAGCGTAGACGTAATCGCCGTTGGCAAGATGGACGGCAACGACCAGGGCACCCGCTTCCCGCAGAGTCGTCTCGGCGAGGCGCTTGCCGACCAGAGGGCTTCCTTCGGGGATGTCGACAGCCTCGATGCCCACGCTGATCCCGCTCCCAAACCGGACGATTCGATCCAAACACCAGCTTCACTGGGCCGTAATTGGCGTCATCCGACGATCCAAGTCAACCCTTGACCAGCTTTGGCAAGAACGTCACAACCGGCCGCGGTGAATTCCCCAGACGATGCCCGACGCGCGGGGCGCGGTTTGATGTCGATCGCCAGCGCCAAGGTCTTCTTCATCGTCACGGGCTACGCGGTTCAGCTGTTGTTGCCGAGGATCTTCGGCGAGGCGAAGGAGTTCGGGCTTTACTCCGCAGCAATGAGCGGGGTTTCGATTTTCAACAACGTCTTGATCGTCGCCACGATCCAGTCGGTCTCGAAATTCGTCAGCGAAGACGAGAGCAATGCTGCAGTGACTCTCAGGCAAGCGCTTAGAGTGCAGGCCCTCGTTGGGGGCACGTTGGCAGTGAGCCTGTTCGTTTTCGCCCCGGCGATCTCCCGCGTGCTGCTCGACGGACAGCTGACGCCCTTGCTGCGAATCGCGTCAGGCATGGTGTTCGCCTACGGGCTGTACGCATCGATCGTGGGCAGCCTCAATGGGCGGCATTTGTTTGGCCAACAAGCCCGCCTAGATGCCACCTTCTCCGTCTTGCGGACGACAGGAATCCTGACCGGCGCAGCGATCGGCATTGGGGCGATAGGGGCCGTGATCGGGTTCGCGGCCGCAGCGGCGTCGATCTTGTCGATTGCGCTGATTTGGGTGGGTTGGGGCAGGCCGGGCAGAGGGATTTCGCTTCGTCGCTGGATCGGCTTCATGGCCCCGATCTGGACCTATCAGGTCTGTTTGAACGGCATCCTTTTGATCGACATCCAAGTGCTCAAGCGCACGGCAACCGAAATCGCCCTCGTCAGCGCAGCCAACGCCCAAGCCGCGGTCGACATCGCCAACCAGTACGTCGGTTACTATCGCGCCGCACAAACCTTCGCTTTCGTCCCCTACCAATTGATCATCTCGATGACGTTCATCGTGTTTCCGATGATCAGCAAGGCAACTTCGCTGGGCAACCAAGATGCGGCTCGCTCGACCATTCAGCACGCCATGCGGCTGTCTTTGCTTTTGCTCTTGTCGGTTGCTGCACCGATTTCGGGTGCGGCTGAGGGCGTGGTGCGGCTCGCTTACCCTGCGGATTACGTCGCGGGGGCACCCGCCTTGGCGATCCTGATCTTCGGGATCGCCGCCTTTGCGCTATTCGCAGTCGCCGCGACCGCCATCAGCGGAGCGGGCCAACCATCCCTCGCAGCAGGCATTGCGGGGGTCTCGTTGCTCGCGGTCATCGTCGCGAACCGGTTTCTCATCCTCTGGGCGGGTCTCGGCGCGCGAACCCTCGGCGCCGCCGCAACCGGCACGGCGATCGGCATGGCGGTGGCGCTCGTGGGGTCGGCGCTCGCGGTCCGATACCTCTTTGGGGTCTTCATCCCAGTACTGACTTGGATTCGAGCGGCGCTTGCGGCAATTGTTGGATATGCAGTAGCGGCCGCGGTTCCCCACGCTTCACCCGCGCTCGCATTGGTAGCCCTAGCTCTCGGGTTCGCTGCAATGCTGGTCATCCTCGTCTTCACCCGCGAGCTGTCTGCGGACGACTGGAGAGCGCTCCGCCGAATTGTCCGGCGCGACTAGACGTCGCGTCGGTAGTGACCGCTCCGGCCCCCTTGCTTCTCGAGCAGCACGACCTCTTCGATGACGATGGCGCGGTCGATCGCTTTGAGCATGTCGTACAAGGTCAACGCGGCTACCGAGACCGCGGTAAGCGCTTCCATCTCAACCCCGGTTCGATCTGCGCAGCGTACCGCAGCCTCGATCACGATGCGCTCGTCATCGCCAGCCGGTCGAAGCTCGATGTCGCAACCGGTAATGGCGACGGGATGACACAAGGGGATGAGCTCCGAAGTCCGCTTTGCCGCCTGAATCCCAGCAATGCGCGCGGTGGCGAGGGCGTCGCCTTTGGGCACCTGACCCGATAGCAGCACGCGACGCGTCTCCCGCGTCATTCGAACGGTGGCACGCGCCCTGGCTTCGCGGGCTGTCTTGGATTTTTCGCCGACGTCGACCATGCGGGCCTGGCCGTCGCGGTCTAAGTGGGTCAGCTTCTCGTCTCGATCCATCAATCCGGGTGGGGCGGCGCCTCGTAGCTCGACCGCGGCGGAATTGTAGCTGTCCCCGCCATCCGGGCGATCAACTCGACCCTCGAGTGCACGCCGAGCTTGGAAAAGATTCGCTTCAAGTACGTGTTGACCGTCGACACCGTGAGCCCGGTCTCACGCGCGATCTCTCGAGTGCTCGATCCCGCGACGAGGAGCGAAACCACATCACGCTCGCGCGGCGTCAATGGAGCACGACGGAGTGTTTGCTCGAGGGCCTCGCCTGGACGGCGCCCGCCCTCGTCAGCGAGCCGATCGACGTAATCGAGACCCCTCGCGTAGAGTCGTGACGCCCACTTGAGGAGCTCGAGTTGGTTTCCAGCCGGCGGATCGCCGACGATCTCGAGATGGAGAGTACCGACTTGCTGGCGGCCTTGGCGAAGCGGTAGCGACATGGTGGGCTCGGTGGTGGTGAGGGTCGACTCACTGCTCAAGCCTTGGCCATCCGTCCGGTCGAGACGGTATGCAGCCGCGCCGACCAAACCGGCGATCAAGCCCGCGCCGCGTTCGGGGTAAGTCCTGACAGGGTCGAGCTCCGCTAGTCGCTCGGCGATTTCCATCAGCCTTTCGCTCGATGTCATGTTGGACTCCTCACACCATGATCGTTCATGAATCAGGGGCGAAAATCGAGCAAAAGTCAACCCCTAGGAATTCCAAACGAACGATGAGCGGGAAATCTCCTCGAGGCTGAAACGCGAAATCAACTCTTCAGGCTGAATCGGCACCGCCGTGGTCGTGATTCCGAGCGAATACGCGAGTTCTCCGATCACGTGCTCCGCAGAGTACCCCGCATCGCGAAGCGATTCGATCGCCGTCGCTTTGTGCCGCTTTGAAAGCCGCACACCATCCGCATCGACCACGAGCGCGACATGCGCGAATCGCGGCACGGGGCGATCGAGCGCTTTGAAAAGCGCGATCTGACGCGGCGTCGAGGACAGCAGATCGGCGCCGCGGATGACTTCGGTGATGCCCATGTTCGCGTCGTCAACCACTACTGCAAGCTGATACGCCCAAATCCCGTCGAAACGACGGAGTACGAAGTCTCCGCCAACCTCGCCCTCGCGGTAAGCGCCGCAAAGCAAGTCCTCGAAGCCCGGAGAGGGATCGTCGAAGCGAAACCGCAACGCGGGGTCACGCTCCGGTCTGGTCGGACCGTCGCGACAGGTTCCCGGATAGCGAGGCCCATGGTCGCCATGGGGAGCGCTCGCGACCTCGGCGATCTCTTTCCGCGAACAGGTGCAGGGGTAGATGAGCCCGACGCGACTCAATGTGTCGAGCGCCTCCTCGTACGCTCCGCCCCGAGTCGATTGCAGCACCGGACCCTCGTCCCAATCGAGGCCCAGCCACTCGTGCTCTCGAAAGATGGCGTCGGCCGCGCCTGAAACGACACGCGCTCGATCGATGTCCTCGATACGCATCACGATGCGTCCTCCGAGCTTGCGCGCTCGGAGCCAGGTCACGAGCGACGTTCGCGCGTGCCCTAGGTGCAATTTCCCGGTCGGTGAGGGCGCGAACCGCGTTCGATACGGGGAGCTCACCGGCCCTATTTATACGACTTGCACTAGAGCGGCCATACGGTGCATCTTCCCGGCGTGCGGGGCCGAGCCGATGTGTGTGGGTGCTTTCCTACGGGGCGTCATTACCCGGGGATCGCGGACTTGATCGCCGATGCAATTCAAAACGTCGAAGGCTTGTGCCACGAGTTCGAACCTGGGATGGCGTGGGAAGACATCCCGTTTGCCGTCGTCGACTTCGAGACCACGGGGCGCGACCCTGAAATTGACCGCGTCATCGAAATCGGAATCGTAACTTTTCAAAAGGGTCGAGTGAGTCGACGAGAGGGGTTGCTGGTCAACCCCGGGATCACCGTCCCGGAAGAGGCCCGTGCCGTGCATGGGATTACCAACGAAGAGCTGCAAGGGGCCCCCGATTTTGCCGCTGTCCTGCCGCAGATCCTGGAGCTCATGCAAGGGAAGCTCCCGGTCGCGTACAATGCCGATTTCGATCGACAGTTTCTAAAGGCTGAGCTCGAACGCGCAGCACTAGAAGGGATGACCGCCGGAGACATGCCGCCAGCTGCGCGCGACGACATCGTCTGGGTCGACCCCTTGGTATGGGCGAGGGAGATCCTCAAAGAGCTTTCGAGCCGCAAGCTCTCAGACGTAACGGCGCACCTCGGAATTCCGCTCGAGAGAGCCCACCGCGCCGCGGGCGATGCGGAAGCTACCGGCAGGGTATTGCT
>JBFICQ010000097.1:0-11713 GCA_041581895.1 Polyangiales bacterium
GGTCTTGGCGGCGGGTCGGTTGGATTAATGAAGCAATTGATCCGCCTCGCGACACAACATGCCAATGAACGCAAGCAGTTCGGAAGGACGATTTCCGAGTTCGGGCTAGTCAAGAAAAAAATCGCCCAGATGGTCGTGGACTGCTACGCGGCGGAGTCAGTCGTTCACATGGTTGCCGGCTCCATTGACCGAGGATGCAAGGAGTACGCGGTCGAGGCAGCGATCAGTAAAGTCTTCGCGAGCGAGGCTCTGTGGCGCACGGCGGACGAGGCGCTGCAGATCGCCGGCGGCAACGGTTATATGCGTGAGTTCCCATATGAGAGAATTATGCGCGATTGCCGCATTTACCGGATCTTTGAGGGCACCAACGAGATATTGCGTCTTTTCATCGCGCTCACCGCGATGAACGACGTAGCAAGTCAGCTGCAAGAGCTTAGGCAGACTATGCAGGGAATCTTCAATCACCCGATCAAGGGCTTTGGCGTGCTATCCGACTACGCTCGAAAGCAAGCGACATTGGTGTCAGGGTTTGGTGGGGAAAAGGCCAAGTTCACGAAACTTCATCCAACGCTCAAGGACGACGCTGCTTTCTTCGAAAGGGAAGCCCGCTTCCTGGCTGCAGCGGTCGACCGGATCCTGCGGAAGCATGGCAAGGGGATCATCGGCAAGCAGTTCGCAAGTAACAGGTTGGCCGAGATCATGATCGATCTCTTCGTTCTGGCATCCATGTTGAGTAGGGTGAACTACTCGATCGAGACCCAGGGAGAGGAGAGTGCCCAAGGCGAAATTGACCTCGTCCGTCTATTCATAGATAGAGCGCGCACGCGCATCAAGCGCAACTTTCGCCGAATCGACGATAACAACGATGAGCTGGTCAAGACAGTAGCCGACAATGCTTTCGGAGCTGAAGGGTTTCGCTGGGACGTCATCTAGATAGATTCAAGCTCGTCGTCGCGGAGAAGACGAATCGCTAGTAACTCGGCTTGCCTGACTTGGCGCCTGCCGCGTCCTCTTGTTAGCTTGAGACGATGGATTGGGGGACTTGGAGAGGTGCCGGCAGCATTTTCGCTGTTGTCGTAGTCACCGCCCTCGGGCAAGCCTCGATGGTGAGTGCGGAAGTCTTCACCGCTGGACCAAGCGAGGACATCGAAGTGATGATCAACGCGCTCCAGCCGGGCGACGAGCTGGTTCTGGCAGGCGGCACGTACACCCCTCAAGTGACAGCTCCGCCGGTCTGCTCGCCATGATCGGGCTTTTCGGAATGCTCGCCCGGCGACGAAGGTGAAACGCAGAGACCGGCGCGAGCGCTGGCCGTGGCACTGCAGTTGCTCTTGCTCGTATTCCTGAGTCGCTTCGTTCGAGGAGGCCGACTGGAAATAACCCATTGGGGCCCCTCGAAAAAAACCTGTGAAGAAATCGCCGGCTCCGCCGTCTATCTGCCCGGTTGAGCAAGCAAAGGGGCTCTTGCGCCTCGTTTCCGATGACGCTTCTCAACTCCCCGCGCTTGTGAAACGGGCGGCGTATTCCGCCACGGCCCCGTAATCGAAGGAGAAAACCATGGGATACAAGGTCGATGTCATCGAGGGGGTGGGTCCTGCCTTCGCCGAGAAGCTCTACAAGGCCGGCATCCGGACCACCGACGATCTGCTCGAGAAGTGCGCTGCCCCAACCGGGCGCAAAGCGGTATGCGAAGCCACCGGGATCGGGGAGCCCAGCATCCTGAGGTGGTCCAACCACGCGGACCTCATGCGAATCAAAGGGATCGGCGGTCAGTACGCGGAGCTGCTCGAGGCAAGTGGCGTGGACACCGTGAAAGAGCTGCGAAACCGCAATCCCCACAACCTGTTGAAGGCAATGGCGGAGGTGAACGCCGCCAGGAAGCTCACCCGCACCGTGCCTGGTGCATTTGTGCTCACGAAATGGATCAACCGAGCCAAACAGCTCGACGCCCTCATTCAGCACTGACCCGGCCGAGCACGCGGATCACCGCGATCGCAGAAACCCGTTTAGAGGAGAAGAGATGCCATGAAGGAACTAACGGATAAGCTCACGGACACGCTCGGCCCGGCGGGGTCCAGCGCCATCGGCCACGCATTGGTCGGATTGGCGATACTCGTCGTTGGCCTTTTGGTCGTCAAGGTGTTCGCTGGCTTCCTCAAACGCGTGCTGAGCCGAGCCGAGGCACTTCACCGCACCAACGAGGACGGCACGGTGACCGATCTCGCCTCACCAATCGTGTCGTTGGTGAAAGCAGTGCTTACGGTCTTCGTCGTCATCGCGGTGCTGGAGCACTTCGGGTTGATGAACGTCCTCGATCCGCTCAAGTCGATGGCCGCCAAATTCACCGAAGCCGTCCCGAACATCATCGGTGCAGGAGTCATCGCCTATGCAGGCTGGATCGTCGCCAAGGTCGTATCTCAGCTGGCCGGCGTGGCGTTGAGCAAACTGGACGAGGAGCTCGCCGAGCGGACCGGAAACGACAAGCTCAGCGTCGCCAAGTTTGGTCGGGCCCTGATCTTTGCGGTCATCTTGGTGCCCATCGTCGTCTCTGCGCTTGGGGTGTTGAACATTCCCGCAATCTCGGTTCCCGCGTCCGCCATGATCAACAAGCTAATGGCCGCACTTCCCAACATCGTTGGCGCAGGAATCGTCCTCCTCGTCGTCTACTTGGCCGCCAAGTTCGTGATCTTCGTCCTGAGCGGTCTCTTGGAGGGCGTGAGCTTCGATTCTTTGCCAGCCAAGCTCGGCGCCGAGGGGCTGTTTACCGAGTCCGTGACACCCACCCGGCTCGTGGGCATCGCGATCATGTTTTTCTCGATGCTTGCAGCGGCAGCAGCAGCCGTCGACATCCTCCAGATCGAGGTGATCTCCGGCGTGTTTGCGAAGGTGTTGGAGTTCGGGGGTGGCCTGTTGATCGGGGGCCTGATCCTGATCATCGGCCACTTCTTGGGCAACTTGGCCTACGAGAAGCTTGCCGATGCTGGCAGCAGCGGTCTCGCGAACATCGCTCGCATCGCGATCCTCGGATTGGTGCTGGCGATGGGCCTCAAGGCCATGGGGCTCGCCGACAACATCGTGAGCATGGCCTTCGGCTTCACGCTCGGAAGCGTGGCGGTGGCTGCAGCACTCGCCTTCGGACTCGGCGGTCGTGATGCAGCCAAGTCCATTGCCGACGATTGGGCAAAGAAGATCAAAAAGACATAGCGATTTCAAGCTCGCAAAAGCAATCCAAGGTGCGTCCGTGCCGCTCCTGCGCTAGGTTCCGCGCCTGATGCAGACCCCTGAGACAGCTTCCGGGCGGTATGGGCCATATGGCGGCCGGTATGTGGCCGAGACGCTCATGCCGGCGCTCGACGAGCTAACGCGGGCCTACGAAGAGTCGCAGCGCGATCCCGAGTTTCAGGCCGAGCTCGACTCGTTGCTTCATCATTACGCAGGCCGTCCGACGCCAACGTATTTCGCGGCGCGGCTCACCGAGGAGGTAGGGCCACGGATCTGGCTGAAGCGTGAAGACCTCTGTCACACGGGGGCGCACAAGGTGAACAACACCATCGGCCAGATCTTGCTCGCCAGGCGCATGGGCAAGACACGCATCATCGCAGAAACTGGGGCGGGCCAACACGGCGTGGCAACCGCTACGGCATGCGCACTGATGGGGCTTCCCTGCGAGGTCTACATGGGAGCCGAAGACGTCCGACGACAGGCTCCCAACGTTCGGCGGATGGAGCTCCTTGGAGCGAAGGTTCATTCCGTGAAAGCTGGATCGGCGACGCTCAAAGATGCGATGAATGAGGCGCTACGAGACTGGGTCACCAACGTCCGAACGACTCACTACTGCGTCGGCTCGGTCGCCGGTCCCCATCCATATCCCTTGATCGTTCGAGACTTTCAGGCCGTCATCGGAAAAGAAGCGCGCAAGCAGATGCTCGCGCAGGCCGGCAGGCTTCCCGATGCCGTCGTTGCGTGTGTCGGTGGCGGTTCGAATGCGATCGGGATCTTTGCGGGGTTCATCGACGACGAATCGGTGCGGCTGGTCGGTGTGGAGGCGGCCGGGGAAGGAATCGAGACCGGCCACCACGCAGCGCCGCTTTGCGCCGGGGGAATCGGAGTTCTCCATGGTGCGAAGAGCTACGTGCTTCAAACGGCGGACGGGCAGATCCTCGAGGCACACTCGATTAGCGCTGGGCTCGACTATCCGGGCGTAGGCCCCGAGCACGCATGGCTGAAAGACATCGGGCGTGCGTCCTATGGCGCGGTCACCGATGCGCAGGCGCTTGAGGCGTTTCAGCAGCTCTGCCGCACCGAGGGCATCATCCCTGCGCTTGAGACCAGTCATGCCTTTGCCTACCTACCGACCGTGGCCGAAGAGCTGGGAAACGACGCAGACATCTTGGTGTGTCTCTCGGGGCGGGGCGACAAAGACCTCGATACGGTATTGGCCCTCTTGAAGAGCAGGAGCTGAGCCTGGTGGGCCGCATTGCTGAAGCCTTCGCGAACGCGAAGAACGAAGATCGCGCGGCACTCGTGATCTATCTGTGCGCCGGCGACCCGGACCTGTCCACGACCGAGGATCTCGTCGTTGCGGCTGCCGAAGCTGGAGCCGATGTGATCGAGCTCGGTATCCCGTTCAGTGACCCTACGGCGGACGGCCCTGCGATTCAGCGAGCCAGCGAACGATCCCTTGCCTCTGGGACGACGTTTGCGAAGGTGCTTCGCTCCGTTGGCACAATTCGTCGGCGCACTGACGTGCCGATTCTGCTCTTCGGCTACTACAACCCGATTCTTTCCTTTGGAGAGTCCAAAGCGGTCGAGGAAGCTGCCGCTCACGGTGCGGATGGGTTTCTCATCGTCGATTTGCCTCCCGAGGAGAGCGACAGCTTGCGGCAGCCCGCGATCGCAAAGGGTCTCGACTACGTGCCGCTCGTTGCGCCTACGAGCGACCAAGATCGAATTGCCAAAGCCGCGGCGGCTGCGACTTCGTTCATCTACTACGTGTCGATGACCGGCGTGACGGGCTCGAAGTCCACCGATCTCAACAGCGCCGCCCAACGTGCAGGGGCTCTGCAGCGGGAGCTCAAGCGCCCGCTTGCCATTGGGTTTGGGGTCAAAACCAGAGCCGACGTGGAGATCGTGGCTCGCCATGTCGACGGGGTCGTCGTCGGTAGCGCCGTCGTTCGCGCGATCGAGGATGCCGAAAACGCCGGAGCGGCCGTCTCGGCGGTGCGAGCGTTGGTCGCCGAGCTTGCCGCGGGGGCGGTGCGGCACTGATGGCCTTGCAGAGCCGCATTAATGACTATATTGTCATCTCATGGCTAGTATTGATGTCGTTTCCGCCAACTTGCCGATTCTGAGGGAGCTCCGCGGTCGGATCGGTCAACACGAGCTCGCCGAACGCGTCGGCGTTTCTCGAAGGACGATCGCCCGGCTCGAGAGCGGTGAAGTCGCCGATCCGGGGATCGACCTCATGGGTCGGATCGCGGCCGAGCTCGGTGTCGGCCTTTCTCTTTTGACCGAGACGCGCATTCGGGCGGTCACTCTTCCGTTGCCCGAGGCGATCTGCGGGCAACTCGAATCGAAGGATGCGGCACGGATCTTGGAAGCCATGATCCGCGCGGCGAGAGCCCCGACGTAGAATCCTAGCTCGAATCGGTCTTCGTTCGGGTACGGGCCAGGCTCGTGGTGGCTGCATCTGCGATGGTTTGCCGAAGCGCGTCGTCGTCAATTCGGCTCAGCGCACGCCCCAGCTCCTCGGGAAGGGCTGCCAGTCGAACGGGCTCTGGCGCCGCCGGGGGGGTCGAGCGCGCGCGCTTTGGGAGGTCGGGGAGCGGGCCCACTTTGAAACGCAGCTTCTCGACCCCGCTGTTCGGCACGTGCTTGCGGATTTCCTGCAGGAGATCTTCGCTCAGATAATGGAGCTCGTTGGCCCAAGCCGACGAGCTCACATGCACGATCAAGACCCCATGAAAAAGCTTGACTGGCCGCGCGTGCTCGAGAATCCGTGGCGGGACCGATCGGGTCCACCAGGCAAAAGCTTTCGCAGCCGCGAGTTGATCGGGCTTCGGGTAGACACCCCGAAGTATGGTTCCGAGCGATTCAAGCTTTCCTTTTCGGCGCTTAGGCATCGTCCAGGGAGGCTTTATAGAGCGCGAGGAGGTCGTCTTGCGTGCACGTTCGGGGATTTTGCGTGTGGCAAGGATCAGCATGAGCCAATGCGGCAAGTCGCGGGAGGTCGTTCTCGCCGATGCCCTGGGACCGCAAGTCCGAGGGAAGCCCGATGGCGCCCCGCAAGGCGCGTACGGCGCCGGCGCACTCGAACGATAGCGTATCAGCGTCGTCGCTTCGTACGCCGAGTTGTCTTGCGATTTCCGCAATGCGATCTGGAATGGCGCTTCGGTTGAAATCGAGCACGGCAGGGAGACAAAGCGCGTTGGCGAGCCCGTGGTGCATTCCAAACTCGGTGGAGAGTGGATGGGCAAGCGAGTGACACGCACCGAGGCCTTTTTGGAACGCGACAGCGCCCATCATGGCGGCTTTCAACATGTCCCCGCGTGCATCCAAGTCTGCGCCATCGTCGACCGTGCCGCGGAGCGAGCGGCGACAGAGACGGACCCCTCCGAGCGCGATTGCATCGGCCATCGGGTGATCGCCCACCGAGCAGTAGGCTTCGACACAGTGCGCGAGCGCATCCATGCCCGTCGCTGCGGTCATCATCGGCGGCATCGTCACAGTCATTCGTGCGTCTAGGATGGCGACATCGGGAATGAGAAGCGGCGAAAAAATTACAGTCTTGCGATTGGTGGCTTGAATCGTGACGACCCCGCTTCGCCCGACCTCGCTGCCGGTGCCAGCGGTCGTCGGAACCGCGATCATCGGCGGCAAGGGGCCCACGATGTTCTCGCTTCCACCGGTGGCGTCATCATACTGCGCTAAGGGGGCGGGGTGGGTGATCGCGAGCCGAACGAGCTTGGCAACATCGAGCACGCTTCCGCCACCGACACCGATGATGAAGTCTGCCTTCGTGGTATCGTAGACGCGTGCTGCACCGAGCACCTCGGCTTCGAGCGGGTTCGACGAAATGTCGGTGACCGCCTCGTGGGCAATGCCAGCTGCATCGAGCGCACCCCGAATCGGAAGGAGCAACCCCGCGGCTTCGACTCCCTTGTCCGTGACCAGGAGCGCTCGTTGACCTCCGAGCCGAACGGCTTCGATGCCACACTGTCCCGCTGCTCCTTCACCGAAGACGATCCGGGTCGGAAAGCTCCAAAAAACCAGGTTCTGTGTCTCGGTCATTCTAGGCCCACACGCCTTTCCATGAGAGCGTGCATGGCCTCTTGTGGGGTCATGCGTCGGTTCGAAATTTCGACGAAAGCCGAGGAGATCGGGGTTTCCAAACCGAGCCTGTGCGCCTGTTCGATCATATGTTGGGCAACTTCCACGCCCTCGACGTATGCCCCCGCTTCGGCAACCGCGCGCATGAGCTCTGTGCCTCGTGCCATCGCCTGCCCCACGAGTGATTCGGCTCGTTCATCTCCAGCCACGGCGGCGATCAAGTCTCCGAGACCGGCAAGCCCCATGAAGGTCTCTTCGGATGCACCGAGCGCTTGACCAATTCGCGACACCTCGACCATCCCGCGGGTCGCCAACACTGCAAGAGTGCTTGGCTCGACACCGCTGGCTTGCGCGTACGCCAGCACGACTGTCAGAAAGCCGACGGTGGCACTCGCCAGTTGCACGCCCAATACGTCCCTGGTGTCGTAGATCCGCAGGTCAGAGCCGCCGATGGCCTCACGGACCATCTCGGTGACCTCTGGAAACATCGTTCCCAAGATGGCGCCGCTCGGTCGTCCCTGCGCCAGTGCATCGGGAACCAGGGGACCGGCAAGGGCGCCGAGGCGACGCGCAGCCGTGTGCTCGCGAAGCACGGTGGTGATGGTCTTCAGCTCCGCACCGATCAAACCGCGACTCACGTGCACGATGAGATGCCGACCATCGACGACCTTGCCGAGCTGATCTGCAAGGCTCGTCGCGTGCCGCGCTGGCGATGCAAGAAAGACGATGTCGCGATCTTTCATGTCGTCGATCGCAGTCGAGCCGCGGATTGGTTCGGGAAGCGATCGTTCGCGTCGGCTCCACAGCACCACGTCGTGCTCGTGGCGTGCGGCCGCTCGGGCGATCGCCTGCCCGAAACCGCCCGCTCCGACCACGCCGACCTGTAGGCTCATCGGTGCACCCCCAGCGCCTCGATCTCGCAGGCCGCCGGCATCTGCTCGGCGTCGGCGATGCGGTCTGCAAAGGGCACCAATCGGTTCTGGTAATAGAGGAGCAGCGATGGGTCGCACAGCAGCACGCGACCGTCCTCCAGGCTGGCCGCGGTAGAGCTGTGGTAGCCGCTCCAGAATTGGAGGCCTCCTTCGAGTAATTGCTCAGGGGAGTCTTCTCGGACGACATCGCTGATCCGCACCTCGCCCTTCGCTTCGAGCGCGAGCAGCCTGTCCCGGGCGTCCGCGAGATCCTTGTGGACGACCGAACGGTCGATGCTGATTTCATTCCGAAGCCGTAAACGCGAAAAAAGGTCCATTCCCGGGGTTGCCTTTACGAGATGACGAAACAAGATGTGTGCGACGACCTGGGTGCTCATCAATACGGTATCTCGCTCGTACCGCTCGGCCAGGACGGTTCCGAGCTCCCGCGTGTACGCTGCGTCCCGGTCCGGATCAACCACGGGCATGCCTCGCCGCTCGATGTAACCGCCGGGGTCGATGTTGTGGCCAGCTGGGCTGAGCGATACCCCTTTCTCGTCCAAGAGATTCCCAAACGGATCGATCGGCTCGCCAAAGCGAATGATGCAGGCGCCACGCATGCCCACCACTTTGCGGAAGAACGCCACCCAGCGATCGATCTGCGAGAACTCGTCGTCTTCGATGATGTAACGCGTTTGGCCTTCTTCGGTGAGCCAGTCTCGAATGAGCGTTTCCGCTTCGAGGACCAGCGCATAGTTGATCGTCGTGGGGACGAACCATACCGGTCGTTCGACGCGCCGTACGCGATTGGTCGTGAACGCCTCGACGGCAGAGCCGAGCAAACCTAGCTTTAGGTGCCGCTCGATCATTCCGGAGCGGCTTCGCGTGCCTCCCGGGAAGAAAAGCGAGTGATAGCCCCGTTCGATCATCACTTGGGAATAGAGCTTCAGGACCTCTTTGTAGAGCTGGACGCGAATGCGTCGATCGACTCGATAGGCGCCGAGGTTGTGCATGAAGAAGCTGATGATCGGGTTGGTAAAGAGGTTCTTGCCCGCCCCATAAATCACTGGTGGCAACCCCGAAACCTCGAGCGCTTGCGCCAGCACGATCGAATCGAGATTCGACGAATGTGTGGGAACGAAAACCAGGCTCCCTTCGGACTGAAGGTATTGGAGATGTTCGATGTCTCCTTGAACACGCAACACGCGGCCGAGCACCTCGGACCGGGGCTCGGTGAAGCTAGCCGCGAGCCGCCGGGGCTCCATGAGCCCGGCAACCAGTCGCGGGACCGCTTGTCGTGCGATGCGATACACGCGGGGGTCGAAATTGCCTGCCACATCGTATGCCATGTTGGCCACGATGGTGTGCAGCACTCGTCGCTGCTCCGCGTCGTCCATCTTGCCGATACGCCGAATCATCGAGCGCCAATACCCGAGGCGGTCTCGCGCCTCCTCGTCGCGTTGTCGCTCGAGGCGTCGAATCTCGTGGAACGCCGCATCGTTGAGGGCCATTTCGAGCCGTGAGCGGTCGGTCTCGTGCTCTGTGCAGATGCGATTGACGACATCCGAGACGATGTCGCCGCGCTCGCTGTTGAACCAGAAGATCGAGGGATCGCTCGGGCGCGGAACGTAGGGCCTTATGTGAGGCAAGCGAAGAGGGCGTTCCGAGAAAAGGCGTTTCAACATCGTTTACCCCTTAAGCCAGCTCGAAGTACCGTTGAAGCTCCCATTCGCTCACGGACTTCCGATACTCCCGGCACTCCCAGTCTCTGGTGCGGATATAGTGGTCGACGAAAGCTTCGCCAAGCACAACGCGAGCCGACTCACTCTCGCGGAGCCGAGCCACAGCGGCGTCTAGCGTCGGAGGCAGCGCTAGCGAGGGATCGACGTCTTGGGTCGCGTCGCCCGACGTCATCGCGGGCGGGGCGACTTCTTTCGAGATGCCGTAAAGCCCGGAGCCGAGACAGGTCGCCATGGCGATGTACGGATTGATGTCTGCCGCGGTCTGCCGAAACTCGATGCGAGTGGCGTGGTCGCTCAGTCCAAGGATCACCCTGGCGCCGCAGGTGCGGTTCTCGATACCCCAGGATGCGGAAAGCGGGGCCCAGACTCCTGGCACGTATCTCTTGTAACTGTTGACGAATGGTGAGTACAGAGCGGTGAGCTCTGGGGCCAAGGCGAGCAGCCCACCGAGATAGTGAAGGCCGGTTTCACTCAGCGTGTCGCTGCCCGCCGCCGCGAAGAGATTGATCTGGCCGCCTGCATCCCAGAGGCTTTGGTGCAGGTGTCCACTCGACCCGGGCAGATCGGGGTTCCATTTCGCCATGAAAGTGACCGTGTAACCGTGGCGATCACAGATCTGTTTCAGTGCGGTCTTGAACAGCGCTGCCTTGTCGGCGGCGGCCACGACATCGTCGTAACGAAGAGCGGCCTCCCAGACACCCGGACCCGTCTCCGGATGGAGGCCCTCGACCTCGATGTCGTACGCAGCGCACGTGTCTAAGATGTCGTCGACCAGAAGTTGGTTTTGTCCCTGACGTAGCCACGAGTAGCCGAACATACCTGGGCTCAGGGGCTGCAGGTCGCGGAACCCCTTCTCGTGGAGTGTCTGAGGGGTCTCATCAAACACCCAGAACTCGAACTCGGCCGAGAACCTGCTGCGAAGGCCGGCTTCGAGGGCTTTTTGGTTTATCGATTTGAGCAAGCCTCGAGGACAGGCCGGGTGCGGCTGGCCTTCCTGTGTGTAGAAGTCGACCAAGAAGTCGGCAGTGTCCGGGGCGTAGGGCAAGACGCGCATCGTGGATGCATCGATGCGGGCTAGCGCGTCCGGGTAGCCCGTATCCCAGCCGGTAACCTTCACGTTGTCGTACAGCTGGTCATTGATGTCCCAGCCGAAGACTACGTCGCAGAACCCGAAGCCCTTTTCCAAGGCCGACCAGAACTTCTCCAAGCTGATGTACTTGCCGCGCAGGACTCCATCGATGTCGAAGCCTCCAACCTTGACCTTACGGATGCCCTTGTCGCTGAAGTCGCGCCGAAGCTGTTCGCTCACTGATCTCTCCTCGTCCGCAAGCATAGCCTGCTATTGCAAGCGCGTTCCGCGAGCACTACCGCCTATTTAGACGGAATCCAGCGATGAACCAACCCCAAACCTACGACGAACAAGATGGCGACGGAGGCGTGGCCGAGAAGGACGTGTCCGGTGGTTTCGATCGCGCAGTGAGCCTTCAACACGAGGTTGCCTGCGAGCCCTGCAGCGGCCGCAGCGATCAAGCTGCCAAAAGCATTTCCTCGATCGACTAGCCGAAGCAACGCATAAACGGGAACGCCCAACAAGAGCCCAAAGCCCATACATGCACCTGCCACCATTCGGCTGGTGTGTTCGTGCGTGATGGTCTGCGCGCCTGCCGTCGGCCAAAAAGCGGCGAGCACGGTCACCCCAACCGCTATGCAGACGAGGCTTACAACTTGCCA
>JBFICQ010000098.1:0-11672 GCA_041581895.1 Polyangiales bacterium
CGTTCTTCGAGTTTGGCGGGTTCGGGTCCGACCATCTCGAGCGAGCCGAGTTGCTCCGCATGGGGTCGGAGCGGGCGAGGGCGCGTATCCCCGCTACCGAACATAGGGTCGTAGTCATTGGGGACACGCCCCACGACGTCTGTGCCGCGCACGCCATTGGCGCGGAGTGCATCGCCGTGAGCACTGGCTGGTACGACGGCGCTGCGCTCGAAGCGGCGGGGGCCAACCTGGTCGTCGCCGATCTCGCGGTCGAAAGCGTCCTCGATGCAATCATCGGAGACCTCGCTCGCTGAGAGGTCGTGCAACCTTTCGCGGAGCCGTGCAATACTCGGCGCGTGGATGATAGAAGCGGGCGCTGGTATGCGCGATGGTGGGCGATTCTGATCATCCTCGGGTTGGTCCTCGGAGCGACTGCGTTCGTGACCACCAAGGCGCTAGGGCTTCGTTCGGTCGTGGTCGATGCGCAGCCTTTTCCTCAGCCGCCAGAAGGCTTCGACACCGAGTGGTGGAACGGCGCGCTGGCGAGGTGGGTTCGAGAAGACCGCGTCGACTACGCCCGAGTCCTCGAGGATGCGCACGACTTGAAGCGTTTCGCAGCGACGCTCGCAGTGGTAGGACCCACGGCCACGCCCGAGCGGTTTCAGACCGAAGATGAGCGGCTTGCCTATTACATCAACGCCTACAATGCGCTTACGCTGCTGGGCGTCGTCGAGAACTGGCCCATCTCCAGCGTGCACGACGTGCGCGGCTGGTTGAACCCGCGAGCGGGCTTTGGATTCTTCTACGGGCTGCGATTCCCTCTCGATGGCGGCGAGATCAACCTTTACGATCTCGAAAACGACCTCATCCGGGGTTTCCGTGATGCCCGAATTCATGCCGCGATCAATTGCGCGTCGAACTCCTGCCCTCCGTTGGCGCCCTTTGCCTACGACGCTGTCGCCCTCGATGGTCAGCTCGACCAGGTGACGCGCGCTTTTTGCTCGAGCCCACTGCACGTGAGTATCGACGACGAAAACGAGGAGCTCCGGCTGTCCTCGATTTTCGCTTGGTACCGTGCCGATTTCGAAGAGCACGCGCGCCGACTGGGGCGGCCGCCCACCGTCGAGGACTTTATCCTCGCCTTTGCCGAGCCCGCCATTGCCGATTCGCTCGAGCGGGCCCGCGAGGCCGGTTTCGAGGTGGTTTTTCAGCCGTACGACTGGGGCTTGAACGAGCTTTGAGTACATTGGCTTACACAAAAATACTGCAGAACTCGACGGGTGATGCAATAGCTTACTAAGCTGCTATTGATGCTTCGGGGGAACGACGCAACACGATGCGACGCCTAGCTTTGTCTCTTTTCAGCTCTCTTTTTCTTGTTGGCTGCCCGGGCGGTTTGAACAACTGCGAGGACTTCAACGCGTGCGGCGGCGGCACCGGTGGCTCGCCCGGCCAAACTGTCGAGGCGATATTCCAGGTCAATTGCGGTAACGCGGTCTGCCACGATTCGGACCAGCCGGCTGCGGGTCTCGATCTCGTTTCCCCAGACGTCGCCAGCCGAACCGTGGGACGCAGCTCGACCGACGGCAATTGCGGAGCCGACATCATCGTCATCGCAGGCGATCCGGACGAGAGCTACATGCTCAAAAAGATCCTCAACGAGCCCGGAATCTGTGGGGGACAGATGCCGATCGGTACACTTCTCGATACCGAGGAAACCGACGTGATCCGAAACTGGATCACCGACTTGGGCGGTGGCTCCGCGTTGATCAACACGGGGCCTGACGGGGGAGTGTAACGGGGGGAAGTCCATGTGGGCTTGGCGCGTTGGCGCACTGACACTGTTAATTGGTTTGCTAGCGGTAGAAGGCACCGCCGAAGCCGAGGACGGCGCCGCCGCCATCCTGCCGTTCAAAGGGCCGCAAGCCGTCAAGATTCGACAGCGCGTGCAAAGCGGGTTGCGGGCGGCCGAGGTGCAACTGATTCCGCTGAAGCGGGTCACCGCTGTCGTCAGGAAGACCAAAGGCTACGCCAAACAGGCGGCGAAGCTCGAGGCAAGCGTTCTGGTTGGCGGCCGCATTCGTCGCTCCGGCGAGCGCTGGATCGCTGATATCGGGTTGCGTAACGACGACGGCGTACGCGTCGAGAAGTTTCGCGCTAGCTCTTCCAGCATCACGCGGCTTACCAAGCGAATCGTCGCCGGGCTCCTCGACACCGGCATGATGCCCATGGTGGGGGACGCCGAGGAAGGAATCCAGAAGTTGGGCCCGGCCGAAGCGGTCACCGCGCCCGAGCTCACGCAGAAATCCGAGGTACCACGGCTGGTCATCCGGTCTTTCAAGGGTGCGCAGGCGAGCAAGATCCGCGCAGCGGCCGTGCGGGGCCTTTGGCGCAAGCCGGTCGACCTCGTCCCCAACAACCAGTTCGTGCAGAAAGCCCAGAGCTTGAATGCGGACCTGAAGTCCGATCGAGGACACATCCTTCCCGCGAAAGCGATAGGGGTCAACGGCCTCTTGGAAGGTGATGTGCAGCTCGAAGACGGCGTCTGGTCGGCTTATGTGAGGCTCGTCGACGGCGAGAGCGCGGATGTCATCAGCCAACACTTCTACGAGGGCAACAGCTCGGCCGCTTTGGCCCGCGCCGTTCAAGCGGAGTTGTGGGAGGACTTTCGGAGGGACATCAAACGATTGGAGCCTCGGGCCCCCGTGGCCGTCGCGGCCGCCCCCGCTGCGGAGCCCACCCGCAGAGACCGCAAAGCTGAGGAAGAGGAAGCCGAGGCCAAAGCTGCAGCGAAAAAGAAGCGGTTGAAAAAGGATCGCCCTGCCGCAGTCGACATCGAGTTCGATTTCATCTTCGTCCACCGCAATCTATCCTGGAACGAAGACCAGGTCGGGAACCTTCGCGACTACACCCTCGCGTTTGGGCCGGGCATCCAAACCAAGTTTCAATATTTCCCGGGGGCTCACTTCACGAGCGGGATTGGTGCGCAGTTCGGAATCGACTTCGAGTGGCAGTGGCTCTTCGATTTCGACTCCACCCGCGACGACGGGATTAGCTTCCCGACCGAAGCACAGCAGTTCCTGGTAGGCGCTCGGTGGCGATACCCAACGGGCCGATGGGAGCCTACGATCATCGCAAACTATGGCATTCACAAGTTCGAGTTTGGGGTATCGGCGCCGCCGGTCACCACCGCCGGAATCCCGGGCGTGAAGTACGAGTTCGTGCGCGCGGGCGCGGGGTTTCGCGTAGCCGCCGGCAAGGATGAGAACTTCATCGTCGTCGTCAATGGGGCCTACCGTTACCTTCTCTCGGCGGGTGGTATTCAAAGCACGCAGTGGTTTCCCGAGGCCAACGGCCATGGGATGGACGCGCTAGTGATGTTCGCCTACGGGTTACCCAAGGGCTTCGAAGTCCGCCTCGGGCTGGACTATCGCCGCTACTGGTTCGATCTCAACCCGGTGCCGCCCGATCCACCGTACGTCGCTGGAGGCGCCCTCGATCAGTACTGGGGCCTCTCGATCGGCGCCGCCTGGCGCTATTGAGCCCACGAGACGCGGTCTACCGCGATGGAACGCGACGAAACTTCTGAGGGTTGGACGGAATGACGCGCTCCCGGCTAAGCTAGTGCCATGAGCCGCCTGATGATCTCATCGCTTGTCGTGTTGCTGGTAGTGGGGTGCAAGAGCCGAGACGAGTCGGCCCGGGGTGCATTTCAATCCCCAAAGCCGCTCTTGGAGCCCGCTGCCCAAACCAACCTGCGCCCGATCATCGACACCCCGGATCCTGCGATCATCGACAACCCAGAGCTACTCGAGGAAAAGGTTGACGAGCCCGAGGACCGTGACCTTGCCGCGGAGCTCCAAAGCGCTCTTGGAACCCCAATCGACTGTCTGACCGATTTCGAGTCGAGCACGCCGACGAAAATTCAGATCCCGATCAACGCGACGGTGCGGCCGACCGGGATCGTGATCGAACCGACGGTCGCTGGCTTTGGTTTGTCCGCGAAAGAGCGGGCGTGCATCGAGGAGCGAATGAGCTTCGTGAAGCTTCCGCCGCTCGATAAACCGCGCTCGCAGGCCGTGTCGACCTTTATCGCGATCGACTACGAGCCGCCGATTGTCGTCGAATCGGACACGGCTCCCGACCCCGACCTGAAGAACGTGAGCGAGCCGCTCCCGAAGCGCCCTGAGGTAGCGCCCTCGGGGAAGCCGATCCAAAAACCGACGTCAATCCCGATTGCAAAAAAACCGTCGAAAGATCCGGACGGCCCCCCAGGCAAGCCCGTCACCGGTCCAAAACCGAGACCCATCGACGGTTACGAGGTAGACGAGAACGCTCAGCAGTGGCGGTGACGCCGCCGGCCGGACACGAGATTTCATGGGACAACGCATCACCGTCGTCGACGCTTTCACCGACGTGGCCTTTGCAGGCAACCCTGCCGCCGTCTGCGTGCTCGACCATCCGACGACCGAGGCATGGATGCAGGCCGTGGCTCGCGAGATGCGGCACTCCGAGACGGCGTTCTGCGCTCCGTTGAAGAGCGGCGGGTTCGAGCTGCGGTGGTTTACCCCCGGCGGCGAGGTGCGCTTGTGCGGGCACGCGACGCTCGCGACCGCGCACGTGCTCTGGGAGGAGGGAAGGTTGCCTCTTCGTGAGACCGCGCGTTTTTCCACCAAGAGCGGCGAGCTCACTGCCAAGCCAGTCGGGCGGCAGATCGAGCTCGACTTTCCAGCGCGGCCGCCTTCAGAAGTGGAAGCGCCGACCGGGTTGCTCGAAGCCCTAGATGTCACGGCGACGTGGATCGGCCGCGACGAGGATGACTACGTCGTCGTCCTCGAGGACGAAGAAGCGGTTCGGGCGTGCGGTCCCGACTTTCGAGCGCTTCGGGCGATCGAGACGCGCGGGGCGATGATCACCGCCCCTGCAGCCGATGACGCCGTCGACTTCGTGTCTCGCTTTTTCGCTCCACGGTTTGGCATCGACGAAGACCCCGCGACCGGTTCGGCTCATTGCTGCCTGACACCGCTTTGGGCAGGCCGCCTCGGCAAGTCCGTGCTTCAGGCGCGCCAGCTCTCGGAACGAGGTGCGTCCTTCGAGCTCGAGCTTGCCGGCGACCGCGTCAAGCTGCGCGGCATTTGCGTGACCATCCTCCGCGGCACGCTGACAGAAAACCCACCGTCGGGCACCGGGATGATGGGAGCGCGCTAGGCAGCCCCGTCGTCCGGTCTACCAGGGAAGCCGCTCGCCGTTGGCGTGCCAGAAGCCGCCCGAATCTTTGAGGCGTAGCTCGTCGATGCGCTGCACCAGACCCTTGGCAGCTTCGGCGGGGGGGATGCCACTGCGCCCTGTCATGTCGGTGGCGACGAAGCCGGGATGGAGGATCGCCACCGCTACGCCTTTGGATCGGAAGTCGTGTGCCAGGTTCACGCCAGCCATGTTCAGGGCTGCCTTCGACATGCGGTATCCGTAGTAGCCGCCCGACCCGTTGTCGTCGATCGAGCCCATGCGACTCGTGATGAGGATGATCTTGGAACCTTGCGCGAGGTGGCGCTGCAAGACCGAAGTGACCAGCAGGGCGCCTAGCGCGTTGACCTCGAACTGCTTGCGAATCCGATCGAAGTCGAGATCGTCGAAGGACTCCTGCTCGAAGATCCCCGCGTTGTTGATCAGAACGTCTACTCGCGTGTCGCCGAGCGCGCGTGACACGGCTTGGAGCGCCTCTCGGTCGGTGACGTCGACCCCCTCGAAGGTTTGCACGTCGAGAGCCTGGAGCTTCGGGCTTGCGGCGCGGCACAGGGCGATCACTTTGTCGCCACGCGCGCTGAGCTGCCGGCTCAGCTCGAGACCGATTCCCCGGTTTGCGCCCGTGATCAAAACCGTCGCCATGAAACCCTCCAGACCCTATCATGGCCGGCCACGGAGGGGTGCGGTTGATTTGGCTCAGCGGATCGGAACGCAGAGCCGGTCACCGGCGATGAACTCGCACCCAAAACCTGCGGCGATGTCACAATCGGCGTCGAGTTCACAGCGCTCCACGCAGATGCGCGAGGTAATGGGGTCTCCTAGAAAAGCGTGATCGATGCACGCGCCTGGCAACCCGTTGAAACCCGAAAAGGGACAGTCCAGGTCATCGAAACACCCGACCGTGCAGATCGCATTGACGAAATCGGTGTAGTGGTCGGCTGGCAGCGCTAGCTCCTCGCAATACAGTCCTCCGAGGCAATCGATGTCGTCGTAGCAGACACCGTAGATCGGCGATTCGAGAGGGGGCTCGTAGTAGTGGTCCTCGTATTCCCCAACGAAGATGCAGCCCGAAAGCAACGAGGCGCAAACTGCCACCCCCAACCATGGAAAACGTGATTTCATCGTAAGTCGCATAGCGAAAGCCCTCTCTCTAGAGGAATAGACGCTCGGGGCGACGGTCGATTCAATGCTGCGAATTGGCCGGATTCCTCGGGGTCATGCCCCGGGCCCGCTAGCGTCAGTGCGGCCTTTCCCGCGTTGCGAACCAGCTCCGGTATTTCTTCATTCGCTTTCGCTGCTCTTCGGGTGCGTGGCGCCTGCAGGTCGCGCGCTCTTCGGTTCCTTCGGGGGCGCCCCAGCGGATCTCGGCGCAGTCGTTGGGGTTGTAAGCCATTTCCATGGCGGCGCTCCGGTCGATCAGATCGGCGAGGGTCAAGCTCCACGCGCTTCCATCGGACCGGGTGTATTCGAAGGTTCGCTTGCCGAGCTCGTCGGCGAGGGCCTGCTCGACCTGGGCGACCACTTCGGCTCGATCCGCCTCTCGCACACCGAAGCGGTCCGGGTGAGCCGCCACGGTGCCGGGGAACGAGGTGACAGCATCGATGCTGATCAGCAGTCGCATGTCCCGGGACGGGGTCGAGTAGTCCTCCCACGGTCCCGAGGTGAGGAACAAGGCGGCGCCCGACGGCATCTCGATCGGCGCGTAGCCTTGCGAGCGCATGAAGTCCTCGCCGTTTTGGACCGAGCTCAAACGCCGCTGGACCGATTCCTCGAGCGCGTCGACCAAGCTCGTCTGCATCCGGACCGGGTCGAGCGCGCGCGGATTGATCATGCTCTCCATGGCATCGTAGAAGTCGTCCGCCGTTCCGCGATATTGCGTGTCCGACCAAGCCTTCACGCGGCCCGCTTTGCGGAGCTCGGTATTCGTCGCGATCTCGAGTGCCTCGGTCTCGCGACCGAAAACCAACGGGCGCCACCCTTGGAAGCCAGCACCCACCACGTCGGTCTTCGGCGTGAACAAGAACGAGCCGCGCCAGAAGCGTCGCCGGCCCACCGTTCCATCGGGCTGAGCGTCCGCGCCGATCAAGACCCCGTAGTCCTCCACTCCTTGAGGCTTCCAACGCGCCACGACCAAGACGTGGCCGTAGGGGTCCGCAAACACCGTTCCCGGGCGGATCGACGTTCGGCTCAGGCGCAACGGATAAAAGTCGGTGGCCTCTTCCTCGGGGCGCGTGCGCGGGCTCGAGGAGTGCACCGTGCCTGCTACGCGCCTCATGAACCTACGAAACGCGCCGACGTCGGTCGCCGCCTCTTCGGGATCGAGGTTGCTGAAGATCGAGGGCTCGCAGACGGGGGGCCGATCCTTGCGTCCGCGGCTGCATGCTCGGTAGGCGAACGGTAGTTCAAGCTTCCAGGCGAAATACGCGCGCAGGAAGTAGGGCAAGTCGGCGCAGTCGGGTTCGAGGGACAACCGTGCGTCTTCCCCTTGGAGCCGATAGTCGTAAAGCAAGTTCCGCGCGGGGTCGCCGATGACGTCTTGCAGGCGCGTCCAGGTCACGTCCTCTTCCACGGGGTCGCGAAACAGCTGCTCGATGAACGCGGAGTACAGATTTTCGGTGCTTCGGCTCCACTGCCGCGTCGTTTCCCAGGCCGGCCCGGTGGGTTCGCGGCGGGCCCCTTGGGGAGCCCGGGGGGCGACCACGAAGCGGTGACAAGCCAGAATCCGGTCGCCTTCCCCCAAGGCCGCGGTCCATTTTCCGGGCGTGGGTTCCGTCCCTTCGACGAAACGGCTGAATGGAGGGCCGTCGAGCAGGCGCTCTTCCGACTCGACACGCTCTCCACTCGGATCGAAGAGCACCAGGGCAACGATGCCAGGGTCACGCTCGCTGGTCGCGATCACGCGAAGCGGCTGCGTCGCATGCGGCCTCCGCGGCGATGGGAAGATCGCGTTGCTTTGCGAATCGCGGCAGGCCCCCTCCGGTCGGTCCATGGGCACACTCGGCCGGAGCACTGCGTTGGCGGCGAGGGCGGGTCCGGGCGTTCTTCCGAACACGGTGATGTCTGTGATGCGGCTGAGGAAATCGGTTCGCGAGCTGCCTTCGCCGAGAGAAAGGTCGCTGATCGCGATCCGATCGACCCGATTGGTCGTTTCGAGCTCGGTGCCTTCGCACGGCGTTAGGTATTCGGAAAAGGCGTGCATGGCCATGGGCACCCCTTCTTCCGTCGTACCGAGGTAGAGCATGATGTGCCCCGGGAAGTGAAGCAGCGCGATCCCTCGCCGCGCCGCCGCTTCGAGCAAGAGGCGCTTCTCGTTGAGGTCCTGCACCCCGGACACATCGATGGAGAACGTACCAGCCTTCGCCTGTCGTGCGCTGTGTCGCGGAAGATCGATGCCGAAACGGCTGAAGAGCTCGAGGAGAAACCGCGAGCAGTCATAGCCTCCGTCCTTCCCGCCCCAGCCGTAGGGCGCGCCAAGCAGCGAAAAAGCTTCGGTGAAGAAAGACCGCCTCGTGAGCGGGCGAGGCTCGGATACGCCCAGCTCTCGTTGCAGCGATTCGGCGGACAGCGGGTCCGACAGGTCTTCGTCGTCGACCCAGCCGAGTGCGTAGGGTGTGCGTGCGAGCAGAAGGCCGTTCGACCAGCGCGCGAGAAGCTGGACGACTTCGCCGGGTCGAATGGTGCTGCATCGATTGCGATCGAAGTCCAAGTCGACCGGGCTCGTGTAGAGCCCCTCGGAGTACGGAGCACACCGGAGCGGCTTGAGCTCGTCGGAGAGTCGCCATTCTTGCAGGAGCTCGAGCCCCTCTGGTCGTTCGAATGGGGGAAGGGCGTCGTTGACCAGAGCTCTTCCTTTTGCATCGACCAACGTGCCCTCGCTGAGCTTTGCGCGGACATATTCGAGCCGCTCCCCGACCTGAGCCCAGAGCGCCTCGTCGTCGACTGGGACCGAAAGATCGAACTGCCCAAGCGGCTCTCCGTCCACCGGTTGTCTCAGCGCCAAACCGTGTCTTCGAACTTCTTCGGGATCGAGAAGCGGTGTGTCGATCGGCCCATACGCCTCGGCTCGCTCTAGCCAGTAATCGAGCTTCTCGTGCTCGGGCGCCACATTGGCAAGCGGCGGTTCCATCCGGCGCACTTCGGGACAGCTTGGGTCTCGGCGCTCTTTTGCGGGGGCGTCTTTGCCGGGGCTTGCACACGAGAGGCATACCGCGACCCCAAAGGCCGCGAGTCTCGTCATGTGGGCTCGAGCATCCATCGAATGATCTGATCGTGGACGGTACCGCTGGTGCCTATACCGAGGTCCACTTTCTGAGGAAAGCCGACGTGTCCTCCATGGTTGGTGATAACACGTCGGAGGCTAACCGCGTTGCGCAACCAGGGCCGCAGCGTCTCGATCAGCACCATTGGGTCTCTTTCCGCCGCCACGAACAGCGTGGGCGTCTCGATGTCGCCGAGGATGTTGCAAGCGCTGGTCTTCGCCCAGTAGTCCTCGGCGCCGGCAAAACCGTGACGAGGAGAAATCACTTCTTCGTCCCACTGCTCGATCGTGTCGATCCGCATGGCCCTGTCGACGGGTAATAGAACGTCTCGTCGAGCCGCAACCGCTCGGTAAATCTCTTTGAGCCCGCGAAGAACGTGATGGCGGTACAAGGCGCGATGCGGCTGATCGATCGCACGTACACCCTTTTTGAGGTCGATCGGGGAGCAGACTGCTGCCGCGGCCCGCACACGCCGATCGGGGCGGCCGGCGAGATATCGGAGGACCATGTTGCCGCCCAGGGAATACCCGAGCAGCAGAATGCGCTCGTACGCTTGGAGTGCTTTGCTGCGGAGTGTGGCCTCGAGGTCGGCAACGAGGCCTGCATGGTAGAAGTCCTCGCCTCGGCGGTCTGCTCCGCGGAGGTTGAGTCGGAGACTGTCGAGACCTGCTCGCGCCGCCGCCTGCGCGGCCTGTATGGCGTAGTAGCTCTCCGCGCTTCCGCCGAGCCCGTGCACGATCACGACGATGGCATCCGAGGCCCCGGTCTGCGCCAACCGGCCACGGAGACTCAAGCTGCCGATCAGCTCGTCTTCGAGGCTCGTCCTCCACTCCATCGACTCGGGCGCCCGGGGCGGGACCAGCGTGTTACGGAGAAAAGGAGCGAGGGTCCAAAAATGACCCCGCAGGCTCATGAATCGTTGGGCTGAAGAGCGCTCACGGCAGGCGCCTCGGTCGGCCTGTCGTGCCAAGCGTAGAAGGGCGGACGATCCTTGCAGATCGGGCGGTCATCGTCCGAACAGTAGACGCGCACGTGGAAATGGCTGCGGTGCGGTGCGCCGTGGCGTGGCTGTGAAATCACGCGCCTGGCACGCATGAGAAGCTCGGGGTTCGCGCGCTCCTTCAAGGCTTGGTTGAGCAGCTTACGCTTTGCCGCGTTCGCGACGAAGATGTGTTGTACGTCGATCGTCGGGTGACTCAGAAGCGATTCCATGAGGGCCCAGTTTCGGGCAGCATCGAACTTGTAGATCGCACCCCACTGTCGACCGACCCCCTTGCTATTGAAGGGAACGAATGCGTGGTTGTTCACCGGTGTCGACTTGCGATCGAGCATGTAGAAGCCGAGGTCTACGTCGCGGCCGCTCTGGTGCGATTTGTGCGGACGGAATCGACCGCCCCCGGGTCGAGAGAGATCGCCCACGGTCAGACGCGAGCGTGGGTAGCGAAACGCGACTTCGTGTGCGGCGTATTCGATCAAGCGGACCAGCTCGCCCGTGCCGTGACGCGAGTTCAGGGAGCCGACCTTGACGCGCAGGTCCTTATCATCGTTGATCCGCATCCCAAAGCGCAGCAGCCCTCGGTTTGGATAACCAACCGACACGCTGGGATTGGGCTCTAAGTCGGAGGGCGCGATCCGACGGGGCATGCGCGAGATGCGTTCAAGGTCCTCTTCGCTCGGCTCGGCGTGCGTTTCCGCATGGTAGGCTTCGCGTAAAGCGGGGTCACCGGTCATCGGCAGCTCTGCAAGCGCGAAAGTCCCCGATAACCAAACCAGTGACATTGCGCACAAAGCGCAAAGCGTTGGCACGAGCTTTGACCGCTTGACCCTCTTCATTTCTCCGCTGCCCATGTTTCGCGTGGCGAAGTGTGCCCCGAAACCCCTCAAATGCCAGTTTGCCCGCTCAAAAAATGAAAATCCAGAACTGAGAGCCCGTTCAGCGTGTTTTCATTGAGGTTTCATCCGAGGACCGGCTCACCCTCGGCGGGTTTCTGCAGGGGCAGATCCTCTGGAGGGGGGACCTGTGCCCCCGCCAGATACCGCGCGAAAAGCCACCAAATGACCCCAAGACCCCAGACCAAGCCGAGAACCACGCCGCCGTCGATGATGCCACGCCAGGGCTGGGGTAGGCTCCGCACCCACCAAATCAGCACGACCAACGCGCCGATAAACACCCAGCTGATGGTCATCTGA
>JBFICQ010000099.1:0-11641 GCA_041581895.1 Polyangiales bacterium
CCAGAAAGCTCTTCACCTTTGCGTGGATTTCGTGAAGGTGCCCGCTCATGTGGTCTCTTTGCTTGGCGTTCAAAAGCCCATAAACATAGAAGAGCGTTTCCCGACCCGCGGCCCGGCGGTCCTCGGGCGACCGAGTGTTGGGGCCCCAATCCTCGCGGTCCTTCCAGGCCTCCCAAAGAGCGTCCCTAACGACCGTGGGTCCTCGGTGCTGCCGAAGCGTGTCGGCAATGGCTGCAAGGCGCTTTTCATCGGCTGCGAGCCGTGCAGCCGCCTCGTCCGGAAGGATAGCGACGTACTTACGGAGCGCTCGTTCTTGGGCATCGCTCAACCGCCCCGTCCATTCCTCGATCGCATTGACGAACTTGTCCTGTCGATTCTCGGAACGTTCAACTGCCGGTTTCGCCAGCTCGTCGCGCGTCTTCGTCAAGCGTTCGTCGAGCCTGCGTTCAGCATGGTCGATCTGATCATCTCGTAGCGTAGCCAGAATCGGCGCCGCCTCGTCGAGGATCCAGTCGACTGCCTTGTCCAAGAGGCGGTCGATCTGCTTTTCGATGACGAGCATGTTCTCTTGGTCAAAGCCCTTGGCGATCGCTCGGTCTACCGTAGCGACCAAAAAGTCGATCCCGGGGCCAAGGACGCCTGGTGCCGCTACCAGCAGTCGTTGAACCGCGGCCCGCGTGGCCTCACGTTGCTCTTCGTCCAGGTCGAGCTCTTCCCCGATCTGCCGAGTGACCCATCGCGCCCCGATGTTTTGGAGCAGGCCGGTGCAGCCCCCCGCAAGCGAGGCCATAAGGAGGGACCCGACCACCAGATGGCGGCGCCAACGAGTCGCTGCTCGATCACTTCGGCTCATAAGAGCCCTCGCCCCACATCGCGCCGATTCCGAGCCCGATCATCGGGCCTTTGATACCGACGCCGTCAACCGTCACCGGCACGATCACGTGCCCGGCACGCGCATCGAGCCCGACCCAGAATTCCTTCCGAAGCCTCCAATAGAGCAGCGCGCGTGCGTATCCGCTGAGCACGAAGTCATTGCGCGCCCCGACCCGTGCCCACCCGAGGTCGAACATGGCTCCGGCGCCAAACCAGTGGTTCGGGTCGCCATTGCCCCAAAGCGCGCCCAGTGCGCCCCCCGCGGTCCGCATCTTGAGGTCGCCCGCGGTCGTGGTCGAAGGGCGCCGACCGAATCGGGCAAAGCCTTCTCCGGCGAGGTGGACGCATTTGCTCGTAGGTCGCCAGACACTACCCATGGCAAACCCAATCAAGGCCGCATCGGCATTCGGATAGACCCGCGCGCTGGCGAACAGGTCGACGAAGAGCTCCGGTGCCTCCTCCTGGTTGCACGAGACTTCGGCGCTGGCTGGCTGAGTGAAGAGCAGGAGCGCCACCATGAAGCTCGAGGCGAAGAGGCCTCGCCGCCACCGCCGCGCGACGAACGCCGCGGTTGCAGTGAGCAGCACTACCGCTACGACGATCCAAGGGCCGAGCGCGGCCCACGTCCAGTCGGCCATGGGGTGACGCCCGAGCCAGCTCCCGACTTGATGGCCTGCCAGAGTCATCGCCAACGTGAAAGGGACTACACCAAGCATCGTGCCGACGAGGAAGGGCCCAAAAGCCACGCGTGACACTCCGAGCGCGTACTGCAAAGCGGGCGTGGTGTAGAACACGAGTCGAAGCAGGAGCACCGTGCGCAACCCACGGGTGCACAGTCGATCGTCGAGCTTTCGAAGGCCGTTCGGCATGCGGCGCTGGATCCAATCCCGGGCCACGAACCGAGCGACGAAGAACGACACCATCGCGGTGCCTACCGCGCCCGCCCAGCTCAACAAGAAGGCGTCGAAGGGGCTCCAGATCAGGGGTGCGCTGAGCAAGAACAAGACCGCCCTCAGCCCGAGAGGCTGAAGGCAGGAAAAGGTGACGACGAACAGAAGCCCGCCCCACGTTCCCGCGCCTTGAATCCACGCGCGCATCGTGGCCGGATGAAAGGCGTCCCCTCGATCGAAGAAATGGAACGAGGCAGCTAGGCTTCCAAGGACAATCGCCAGGATGATCAGACGCAAGCTTGCCCGGGCGATTGGGGACGCTTCTTGCTGTTGGCCTTCCCGCATCGTGCCCTCAGGACAGCGCAAGCCATACCAAAGACGACGACACCACGCCAACCCGCATCCGCCTCAGGGCGTTTGTGTCCCTTTCGTCGCCCCGTGCAGTCCCTGGCCAGTTGGTTGTCGTTTCTGGTCCTCAGGGAGCTCGAGCCCAAGCAGGGATCCGGGGTTCATGATGTTGTGGGGGTCGAAGTGGCGCTTGAGCGCACGCAGGACGTTGATCTGCTCCTTGCCGAGGTGCGCTTCGATCCAAGGGGCGAGAAGCCTCCCCATACCGTGATGATGACTCGGAGAGCCTCCTGCCGCGACGATGCGATCCACGATGCCAGCTCGAAGCGCCTGGAAGTCCTCGAGCGAGGTGTAGCGAAGCCCAAAGATGCAATAGAGGTTCGTGCCCTGCGGATAGAAATGCGAAGCATGGGTGAGGCACATCGTATGGGGATGGCCTTTCACGAAGTCCCTCATCGCGGTGTAGACCGAGTCGATGTTCCCCCAGTTCACCGCTGTCTCGATCGTGTCGATCAGAATGTCGAAGTCCATCATGTCTTCGCGCAGGAGCGGATGGCTGTAACGGTCTTTCTCCCACATCTTGGTGGGCAAGCCCGAAACGTACATGCCGCCGTGTTGGCGGGAGATCTTCTTCACCATCTTCTTTACGTGCTTCGCGAAGTGCTCCTCTCCTTCGGCGGTTCCGAGCACCAAGCAGCGTTGCATTCTCTTCAACCCGCGCATCTCCAGGAATCGGCTGACGAGCTCGTTGCCGTACATCTTGAAAATGGTCTCGGTCTCTTCTCCGTCGGAGACCCGAAATACAGCCGGATGACCGAACTCTCCTTGCATTACCTCACGGGCGGCGGTGATGGCGGTTTTCCAACTGGGAAAGAGAAAGCCAAAGTACTGCCGGTTCCCAGGCACGTATCGAAATATCTTGTACGTGACCTCGACGAGGACGCCGAACGCGCCTTCGCTGCCCTTCATGATGTCGTTGACCTTGGGCCCCGTTGCGGTGGCTGGGAAGTCGTGGGTCTTGAAGGAGCCCACCGGCGTCACGTACTCCTGGCTGAAGACGATGTCGTAGGCATCACCGTAGTAAGTCGAGGCCTGCCCGGCGGCCAAGGTGGGAACCCAGCCACCCACCGAGCAAAGCGGAAACGATTGCGGAAAGTGACCACACGTGTAGTCGTGGGCAGTCCCATATCGGGTTCGCGCATTGTTGAGCGCCTCTTCGTAATCCGGGGTCATCAGACCAGGCTGGACGACCGCCGTCTGGTTCGTCTCGTCGATCGCCAGCAGCTTGTTCATGTGCGTACATAGGGCCAGGACGACGCCTCCGCGTTCGGGACGAAGCCCGCCTGTCACCGACGAGCCTCCCCCAAAAGCCGTTACTGGGATTCGGTGCTCATGGCAGTAGGCGACGATCGCTCGGACGTCGTTCTTGTCCCGAGGATGGACGACCAAATCGCAGACGCCTGACACCTCTGCGCGCCGCAGCTCGATCGCCTCGTCGAGGAGCTTCCCGTAGCTGAACTTGACGCGGCTGTAGTCATCGCTGGCGACGTTTTCGGCGCCCACGATCGATTCGAGCGCGCGAATCTGCGTCTGGCTCAACCCGACGGATTGGTCGATCGAAACCGTGCCATCTCCTTCCTCGTGTTTGCGTGCGCGGAAATAGTCCGCGTCGAGGCCGAGCTGCTCGCTGACCATGCTGCGCCAGGAGTCGCTCGGATGCTTGACCTCTTCGGGCTTGCCGAGCTTGAGGATGGAGCGGTACGACCCTTCGGGTGCCGGGGGCTCGTACCAATCTGGCGTCGCGTTTGGCGTTTGGCTCTTTTTCGGTTCGCGGGAAGACATGGCCCGATCAATACGTGGTTGGAGCGTGCCACGGGGTCGACCGACGTTCGAGGCTGAGGTCGGGGATTTGGCATCGATGATGCATCGAGAGTCGCTGACTCACGCCGACGATCCCCCAATTGGCTCGAATTCACGCAAGACGTGCGCGACTCCATCGACAAGACGCTCGTTTTTCGCGAGGTTGGCTCCGGTACTCGCCAGGATGAATCCCGATCGATGCGCATCAAGATACGAAAAGGACTCAATCTCCGAATTGCCGGCGCGCCGGAGCAGCGGCTCGACGATGCGAAATCGATCGAATCGACCGCCTTGGTGGTCGGGGACTACCGTGGCCTTCAGGCCGAGGTCTTAGTGGGGGAAGGCGATTGGGTTCGTGTGGGTCAGCCACTGGTTTCCGACAAGAAGTCCCCCGAGGTGGTGCTCACCTCCCCAGGCTGTGGGCGAGTCGCAGCGGTTCATCGGGGCGCCCGAAGGTCGCCGCAGTCGATCGTCATCCGCCTCGAAGGCGACGATGAGGAGCGCTTCGACGCGTACGATCCGGCAAGACTGCTGACCCTGGATCGAGGAACGGTCCGAGACTTGCTCTTGGGCTCGGGGCTCTGGGCCTCGCTCCGAACGCGCCCGTTCAACAACATCCCCAGACCGACCGACTCTCCGCATTCGATTTTCGTCACGGCGATCGACACCAATCCCCTCGCCGCAGACCCACGCCTGGTGATCGGCGAGCGCGGAAAAGAATTTTCCGAGGGTGTCGCTATCCTGAGCCGCCTCACCGACGGCCCCGTCTACGTCTGCCGAGGACCGGGCCCGGACCTGTCGGTGCCTGTCTGCGACGCTGTCCGCACCGTCACCTTCGATGGACCGCATCCGGCGGGTCTTCCCGGAACACACATCCACTACCTCGACCCCGTGGGAGAACACAAGACCGTGTGGCACCTGCACTACCAAGACGTGATCGCGATAGGTGGCCTGTTCGCAACGGGCCGGGTTCCGGTGGAGCGCGTGATCGCCCTCGGAGGCCCGGCGGTTTTGCGCCCGCGTTTGCTTCGAACCCGCATGGGGGCTAGCACGGTCGACCTGCTCGAAGGTGAGCTCGAGCACGCCGAGTGCCGAGTCGTTTCGGGCTCGATCTTGAGCGGCAGACGCGCTGCGGGTTGGGCGCAGTATCTCGGTCCTTACGACTTGCAGATCAGCGTGCTTCGGGAGGGGCGGGATCGCGAGTTCCTCGGGTGGGCGGCGCCCGGCTTCGACAAGTACTCGGCGATCCATGCGTTCGCGTCGAGTCTCCGTCCCCGGCACGAGTTCGCGATGACGACCTCCCAACACGGCAGTCCGCGTGCCATGGTGCCGATCGGCAATTTCGAACGCGTGTTGCCACTGGACATCTTGCCGGCTCCGCTTCTGAAAGCGCTCCTGATCCAGGATACCGAAGCGGCACGCGCCCTTGGCTGTTTGGAGCTGGCGGAAGAGGACCTCGCGCTGTGCTCCTTCGTCTGTTGCAGCAAGTACGAGTATGGCCCGGCTCTGCGAGAAACCCTCGATTTGATCGAGAAAGAAGGCTGATGCGGCCGCTACGAAGACTGCTGGACCGTTTGGAGCCGCACTTCGACCGAGGCGGCCGGTTCGAGAGCTACCGGGCCTTGTACGAGATGGTCGACACGCTGTTCTACACGCCACCCGATGTCGCGCGGCACGCGCCGCACGTGCGGGACAGCACGGACGTGAAAAGGGTGATGTGGCTTGTAGTGGTTGCCGTCGCGCCGTGCGCGCTGTTCGGGATGTGGAATACGGGCTACCAGGCCGCCCGCTCGATACAGCGACTTGGACTCGAAACGACTGTCGGGTGGCAAGGGCAACTGCTTGGCGCGCTGGGGGTGAGCGTCGATCCAGCGAGCGTGGGCACAAACATCTTGGTCGGATCCCTCTACTTCGTTCCGATCTATGCCGTGACGATCCTCGCTGGCGGGTTTTGGGAGATCCTGTTCGCGGGCATTCGCAATCACGAGATCAACGAGGGTTTCTTCGTCACTTCGATCTTGTACGCGTTGATCCTGCCAGCAACGACTCCCTTGTGGCAGGTGGCGTTGGGGATCTCTTTCGGTGTCGTCATCGCCAAAGAAGCATTTGGCGGCACCGGCAAGAACTTCATGAACCCCGCGCTTGCGGGTCGTGCATTTCTCTACTTCGCCTATCCCGTCGAAATGTCGGGAGACGTCGTGTGGACGCCGGTCGATGGCATCACGGGCGCCACGCCGCTAGCGGTCGGAGCGGCGAGCGGGGTCCAAGGCATCGTCGACGATGGGGTGGCGTGGATGGATGCGTTCTTCGGATCGATTCAAGGCTCCCTCGGCGAGACCTCCGCCCTCGCCTGTTTGCTGGGAGGCGCGTTCCTGATCTATAGCGGGATCGCTTCGTGGCGAATCATCGTGGGCGTATTCGCGGGGATGGTCGCGACGGCGTTCTTGTTCAATGTAATCGGCTCGAACGCGAATCCGATGTTCGCAATGCCGTGGTATTGGCATCTGGTCTTGGGCGGTTTTGCTTTCGGCATGGTGTTCATGGCGACCGATCCGGTGACCGCGTGCGTGACCAACGCCGGACGATGGGTCTTCGGCTTTTTGGTTGGGTTTCTGACGGTGGTGATCCGAGTCGTCAACATCGCGCTTCCCGAGGGAATCATGTTGGCGATCCTCTTTGCAAACATCTTCGCCCCCACGATCGACCACCTCGTGGTACGGGCCAACGTGCGCAGAAGGATTCGGCGAAATGCCTGAGCCACAACCAGAGACCACAACGGCAAGAGACAGCGTCGGGAGGACCTTGGCAGTCGCATTTTTGGTCAGTCTTCTGTGCTCTTCGCTCGTCGCGACGGCCGCGGTGCTCCTCAGGCCTCGGCAGGAGGCCAATGAAACCCAACACATCCGACGCAACATCGTCGAGGTGGCCGGGCTGCTCGAGTCTGGTAGGGACGTCGAGGAGCTGTTCGATCGCATCGACACGCGCATCGTGGACCTGCAAACCGGAAACTACGTAGACGATGTCGATCCGCTACGCTTCGACCCTCTGGAAGCGGCGAGGGACCCTGCGCGCAGTCTGGTGGTCCCCGAAGAGCTCGACGTTGCTGGTATCGGCCGTCGCGCGAAGTGGGGCTCCGTCTATTTGGTACGCACCAATGGTGAGCTCACCACGCTCGTATTGCCTGTTTGGGGTCGAGGTCTTTGGTCCATGATGTACGGGCTGCTTGCTCTCGAGCCGGACGCCAACACAGTCGTCGGGATCGTCTTCTACGAGCACGGGGAGACTCCTGGCCTCGGAGATCAGGTCGGCAAGCGGCCTTGGCGCGAGCTCTGGCCTGGAAAGAAGCTCTTCGACGAATCCGACGAGCTCAAGCTCGAAGTGGTCAAGGGGCGCGTCGCACCAGACAGCCCGCTGGCTCCGTACCACGTCGACGGAATATCTGGCGCGACCCTCACTGGCCGGGGTGTCAACGGCCTGTTGCACTACTGGGTCGGTGAACATGGGTACGGTCCGTATCTAAAACGCGTTCGCAGCCAGTCGGAGGGGTCATGAGAAACGAGATGAAACGAGCGCTTCTCAATCCGCTCGTGGATAACAACCCGATCACTCTACAGGTGCTCGGCGTTTGCTCCGCATTGGCGGTGACGACGTCGCTTCTGCCATCGCTCTACATGTGCCTCGCGCTGACCACTGTAGCTGCGCTTTCGAGCGCTGCCGTCAGTGCGATTCGACGCTACCTGCCGAGCAGCATTCGAATCATCGTTCAAATGACCATCATCGCGTCGTTGGTCATCGTCGTCGACGAAACCTTGAAGGCCTTCGCATTCGAAACCAGTCGTGAGCTCTCCGTCTTCGTGGGGTTGATCATCACCAATTGCATCGTCCTCGGGCGCACGGAGGGTTTCGCGATGCGCAATCCGGTAGGCCTCAGCTTCATCGATGGGATTGGAAACGGTTTGGGCTACAGCTTGATTCTGATCCTCGTCGCCAGCACGCGGGAGTTGTTGGGTGCCGGGACTTTGTTGGGGATCACCGTGCTTCCCACGACCGCTGACGGCGGTTGGTACAACCCCAACGGCATGATGATGCTTCCACCGAGCGCGTTCTTCATCATCGGTCTGCTCATTTGGGCCGTTCGATCATGGAGAGTCGAGCAAGTCGAGAAGCCTGAGTTCCGGATCCACGAAGTTCATCGAACGGAGGTTCTGTGATGTCTAGGTACCTCGAGCTTTTCATCCAATCGGTCTTCGTGGAGAACCTGGCGCTCACCTTCTTTCTGGGGATGTGCACCTTCTTGGCGGTGTCCAAGCGCATCGAGACTGCGCTCGGCTTGGGGGCCGCCGTGATCGTCGTACAGGCGATCACGGTACCGACGAACAATCTCCTCCATCAATACGTCATTGGGCCAGGAGCCTTGAGCTGGGCAGGCCTCGGGCACGCAGACTTGAGCTTTCTCGGCCTTGTCGCCTACATCGGCGTGATTGCGGCGATGGTGCAGATTCTAGAGATGACTCTGGATCGCTACTTCCCGAGGCTGTTCAACGCGCTTGGGATCTTCCTTCCCCTCATCACCGTCAACTGCGCGATCCTAGGTGGGACGCTGTTCATGGCGCAACGCGACTACACCTTCACCGAGAGCGTCGTGTATGGAACAGGCAGTGGAACCGGGTGGGCGCTCGCCGTCATCGCGCTCGCCGGGATCCGCGAGAAACTCAAATACAGCGATGTCCCAGCAGGTCTGCAAGGGCTGGGCATCGCATTCATCATCGTGGGTCTGATGTCGTTGGGCTTCATGGCTTTTTCGGGAATTCAACTCTAGGGCGCGGTCATGTCGGATTTCATTTTCGGCGTAGCATTCTTCACGGGCATCGTTCTTTTGCTGTCAGTCATCATTCTACTGGCGCGCTCGCGGCTCGTGCCGGTGGGTCACGTGAACGTCGTCGTGAACGACGACCGCCGTTTCCAAGTCCCTGTCGGGGGCAAACTGATCTCTGCTTTGGCCGGTGTCGGCCTCCACCTGCCCGCCGGCTGCGGCGGCAGGGGCACTTGCGGCCAGTGTCGCCTGCAAGTCCTCGAAGGCGGAGGACCGTTGCTGCCCACCGAGGTGGCGCTGATCAGCCGACGCGAGGCAGAGGCCAAGGTTCGTTTGGCCTGTCAGGTAGGCGTTCGAGCTGATCTGCGGATTCGAATCCCAGATGAGGTGTTCGGAGTCCGGCAGTGGGAGTGCGTGATTCGATCGAATCGCAACCTCGCGACCTACATCAAGGAGCTCGTCCTCATGCTGCCTCGAGACGAGCAAATCCCCTTCCGGGCGGGAGGGTACATTCAGGTGATGTGCCCTGCCTATCGCGCGACCTTCGCGGATTTCGACATCGATCTGCCGTACCGTGAGGAGTGGGACCGTCGAAAGCTCTGGAGATTCGAGGCCGGCACGGCTGAGCCGACAACGCGAGCGTACTCGATGGCCAACTACCCCGGGGAAGAGGGGGTCATCATCCTCAACATCCGGATCGCGACGCCACCACCCGGGGCCGGCCTGCGCGTGCCCCCAGGAGTCGTTTCTTCGTATTTGTTTGGCCTTAAGCCGGGGGATACCCTCACCGTCATGGGGCCATACGGAGAGTTCTTCGTGCGAGAAACGGACAAAGAAATGGTTTTCATTGGAGGCGGCACGGGCATGGCACCGTTGCGTTCGATGGTCTTCGACCAACTGAAGCGTCTTCATACCACCCGAAAAATCAGCTTCTGGTACGGCGCCCGCAGCAAAAAAGAGATCTTCTATCAGGACGATCTCGAAGAGCTCACATCGTCGCACGACAACTTCGATTGGACGGTTGCGCTATCGGAGCCGGAGCCCGGGGACCTCTGGTCGGGTCCTACTGGTTTCATCCACCAGGTGGTTTACGACCGCTATCTCAAGGATCATCCTGCTCCACAGGATTGCGAATACTACATTTGCGGCCCGGCCCTAATGATGAAAGCCGTGACCGAAATGCTCGACGGCCTGGGGGTCGAACGAGAGAACATGATGTTCGACGACTTTGGGGAGTGACATGGAGGTCTATCTGCTCAGTTTCACCATGTTTGCCCTCGCCTTCGGCGGGCTGGCATTAGGGGTGATTGCGGGTCGCGGAGCCATTCGCGGCTCTTGCGGCGGTAGAGCCCCGGCCGAGAGGGACTGCCAGCTCTGTGGGTCGAGACGGAGTGAAGGGGGCTGCCATGATTGACGAAAAATCGATGAAGATAAAAGACCTCATGACGCGCAAACCGCTCACGTTCGCGCCGGACATGGACTTGCTCGAGGCAGCTCGCATGCTTCTCGACCGACGCGCCTCCGGCGCACCCGTGGTCGACGCGCTCGGCAATCTCGTAGGCATGTTGACGGAGCGCGACTACCTGAATGCGGTTCTGTCAGCCACATACCATCGAGACAGCGGGGGTAGCGTTGACGACTACATGACCCGCGACGTTCAAACCGTCGATGCCGAAGAAAGCCTCATGGATGTGGCCACGCGTTTCGTCGAAGCAAAGTACCGAAGCTATCCGGTCATGGAAGACAATCGGCTCGTTGGGGTGATAAGTCGGCACGATGTGATTCGTGCCATGTTCGATTTGGTCTGATCTGGAGGGCTCATTCGGCCAGAGCAACTGCGACCAGAGTCCCGGCATAGGCGAGCAGAAGCACAATAGCGTCAGGCTCTAACCGACGCACACGCGTCTCTGACTCACCCACGATCGCGGCAACGGCAATTGCCATGAGCAGAATTGCACCCAACGCCGTGACAATTTGCGTGGGTGCGACCGCGGACAGAATCGGCCCCTCGGTGTAGGCGAGATCGGCAAAGAACAGGACACTCATGTTCGCAACGTTGCTTCCGAAGAGGTTGCCAACCGCGAGGTCGTAGGAGCCAATGCGAATGGCAGCGAGAGACGCGATCAGCTCAGGCAGCGAAGTGGTTACCGCAAGCAGAGCAGCGCCCATGAAGCTCTGTGCGATGCCTGTCGCGTCGGTGATAGCCTTCACGCTGAGCGTCATGATCGGCGCAGTGATCAGTATCACGCCGGCGGCGGCTCCAAAGCGAATCCATAGACCACGGGTCGACACCCCAGCGGCGTGGCGACTCCATCCCGTGGACTTTTGAATTGGGATGCCCGCGGACTCGACGATGGGCCGCTCCATGAGCGGGCTCCGGCGAAACCAGGCTGCGGCGGCGATGTACAGCAAGACGATCAAAATGGGTGTGACGCCGACCCATCCCACCTTTGCGGCCGGAGGCGCGTAGATGCTGAGCGCAGCCAGTGACGTGAGCGCGATGGCAACCGCCGCGACCCTCGCATGACCAAGCTCGACCGTCGGCCAGACCCTTCCGCGGTAGAGAAGATCAATGATCGCTAGCACAGCCATGTTGGCCATCGATGAGCCGAACAGGTCGCCCACCGCGAGGTCGGGGGCACCTGCCTGCGCGGCGGTGACATCGGTGACCAACTCTGGCAACGACGTGGCGAAAGCCAACAAGAGCGTGCCTACGAAGAGTCGGCTGAGCTGCAGCCGTTCGGCAATTTGGTCTCCATAGGCGGCGAGCGCGGCGCCAGCTTGTACCAACATGCCAGCGGTCACGATGAATACCAGGCTGGCCTGCCACAAGCTCATCGCCGTTTACCTCGTCGGC
>JBFICQ010000100.1:0-11629 GCA_041581895.1 Polyangiales bacterium
CAATGGGGCGAACCCCTCCAAGTCGCCATCGCAGCCGCCCTCTCAGCGCCCTCCGGTTTGAGGCTCTTCGAGAACCCGGGCCTCCGGCGGAAGCCGCAACATGCGCCATGCGACCTTGAGGATCGCCGGGTCGCGGACCAGATAACGGTAAGCGAGCCTCCGCGGCTCGCGCGCGAGTCGATAAAGCCACTCGAGCCCAGCCTTGGACATCCACGCTGGCGATCGAGACACATTGCCTGCGATGAAGTCCAACGTCGCTCCGCTTCCGATCGCGACTGCTGGGGCGATATCGTCTTTCCACCGGTGCATGAGAAGCTCTTGTTTGGGGCATCCGAGCGCCATCACCACGAGGTCTGGCTTCGCGGTGCGCACTCGCTGAAGCACCCGATCTCGCTCCTCGGGGTCCGCGTCGAAACCAAACGGGGGAGAGAGTGTCGCCACGATCTGCAAGCTTGGCTCGCGCTGGCGCAGCACTTCGGCCGCCTTTGCCCCGACGCCTTCGGCCGCGCCGAGGAACAACACCCGCCAACCTTTCTCGGCAGCCCTTTGCATCAGCGGTGGGACGAGGTCGCTTCCGGAAATCTTTGCCGGAAAGGGCTCCCCCATCAGCTTGGCTAGCCAAATCAAAGGTTGTCCATCGACCAAGGACAAGCTTGCGCCCTCGTACGCAGCTCGAAGCTCTTCGCTATGCTCAGCTTGAACGACGTGATCGACGTTGGGGGTAACGACATATCCGCCGTTCCCGCGGGCGACGAGCTCAGCCACTTCGTCGAGCGCCGCAGCAAACGTGAGCGCATGCCCGTAGATTCGCCCCAACCGCACTCGCTTCATCTGAGCGTTCCCATCTGCACGAGCGCAGTATAGCGATCGAATCGCTCCCTCGAAATAGCGCCAATAGCTCGATGCAATGGGATCGGAGCCGTGCTATCTCCCGACCCAAAGGGGAGGTTTCGGATGCTTCGTTGCACTGGGGTTGCGCTTCTCATGGCTTTCTCGCTCGTAGTGCTCGGCTGCGGTGACGAGGGCGCCCAAACCGGAAGTCTGAAGGTCGATTGGGATCGGACAGTCGATTTTACCCAGTTCCAAACCTTCAGCGTGGTGACCCGGCAGATCATCGAAAGCAATCCCGATGTTCCTCAACCGCCCCCGAATCTACCTGCCGACGCGGAAGCGGCGATTGCGCAGATCAACGCCTTGATTATCGAGGCCATGGGTCCCACGGGTCTTGGCTACGAATACATTCCTCCCGACCAAGTGACTTCCGAAAACCAACCCGACCTCTGGGCGGGCAATATCGGCGCGGTCACCGAGGAGCAAGGTGTGATCTACGAATGCGTTGGCGGCTGGTGGTGGGGCTATTGGGGCTGGTACTGGGATCCGTGCGCCTGGGTCGTTCCCAGGATCATCGAATTCGACGTCGGTTCGCTCTTGATCCCGGTCGGCTCCTCCGCGACCCAAGAGCCAATCTTCTGGGGCCTTGCGCGCGGCATCGACTACGCGGGCGCCAACAACGAGGAACGGGTTCGGAACGCGATGAGTGCGATCTTCGCGCAGTGGCCGTCCGATCAAACCGGGCTCAATGGGGGCATGGGAGGCTCCGGGGGCTCGGGGGGAACGGGTGGAGGGGGCGGAAGCACGCAGTAAGCGATACCGGGGGCCTCGGGTCGGCGCGAGTGTCAGTGCCAGTGCTTGCGTCGGGGCCGCTGTCGGACGTTGGTGGGGTGCTTTTTGGCCGGCCGGGCAAGAGCGGCTTGGCCCCTTCGCGTGAAGGTGGGTGGAAAGACATAGGCTGCGAGGTGGTCGAGCGGGTCGAGTACCTCGCCGTTCTTAAACAACCCGAAATGCAAGTGAGCGGCTGAGTCTCGAACGCCAGTTCGGCCGACGACCCCGAGCTGCTGTCCAGCCTCGACCTCTTGACCGACTCGGACTTCGTAGCCTTCGAGGTGCGCGTAGAGGCTCACGACGCCGTGCCCGTGGTCGACCTCGACGAACAACCCCTTAGGCCCCATGTGGCGCTGGTGAACGAGAAGGGCGCCCCAGGGCTCGAGTGCGATGTGTGCGCGACGTTCCCAATCCACCCCCGCGAACCTCACGATGCCCGGAGCGACCGCTCGGACGGGCTCGCCCGTTTCGGAGGCTAAATCGATGCCGCGGTGCAGGCGCCGGCCGTTGCTGCGTGGCTCGCCGAGGCCGCTCGTCGCAATCCGCGGAAAGCCGTCGAGCGGGCTAACGAAAGAAATCCCCGAGAGCCTACGAGTCCTGCGATTCGTTTCCGCGTGACTCCTCAGCAACCGACGCCGCGCGATCAAAACGCGATCCTCGGGTCCGGTATCAGCCACCTTGTCCCCCCAGACGAAATGCGAAACGAAATGTCGATGCGGGGCCGAGTCGAAGGCTCCGTCGACGTGCGGACACTGTTGACTGAACACGCTCAAGAACGCGGCCGCAAAGTAGAGGTTCGCGGCCGGGTTCGTGAGGGTTTCTCGGTTGAAAGGGAACGCGTCGATCTCGAGCGCTTTTCGGCGCCATCCGTCGCGACGATAGACCCCAAACCGGTACGCGCCGTTCCGGACGTGATCGCGATGCATGCCCACGTTGATCAGGGTCAACCCCGTTCCGTAGCTGCTATTGAGCTCGGTCGAGCAGGCACTCTGAGTGTAGACCAGCGCCGCCAAGAGCCATGGGTCCACGGCGAATTGCCGACTATGGCGAACGATCTCCTCCGCGTAGGTCGCCAGGTCCTCGCTGCTCGTGTCCAATGGACAGAGCTCCGCCATCGCAGCTGCGAGCTCGTCGGGCAAAACCGTGGCCGGCGAGGGCGGCTCTTCGGGCCAATGCGACAGGTCCAGGAGGCCCGCGCCCCGCGGCCGAAGCCCGAGGCGCCTCAACTCTTGGGAACCCAAAGAGCCCGGTTGAACGTCAGTCCGCGGTGCAGGGCCGTCCGACAGCACAACACTCGTCCGAAGACGGCGATTCCACGGCGTCTTTTGCGCATGCGTCGGCTGCAAGCTGACCGTCAGGACCGACAAAACGACCAGGCTCAGCAAACTCGCTGGAGGTTTCAAACTGCGTTTCGGGATAAGATACAGAATGCCGTCCTGGCCAGGCAGAACCAACTTTACGGCCTAACTGTTCAGTTTTTTGGCATCTTCAAAGGTTTTGCGACCTTGGCGCATGTCCGCTAGGGTGCCGGTTCAGGTCATGCGGCGATACACGTGATGACTGACCACGTCGGGAGACAAATGGGGGAACGCCTCGCATCGCTAGTCAACCGCCAAGAGCTTTTCGCTCGGCGACAGTACGAACCGGTGATTGCTCATGAGTCGCTCATGAAAGCAACTTCGACGTGGTTCGGCGTCGGTGTCGCCACCGACTCGGCGAGCTGTGGTCTTCCGGTCGACGTACTCATCCTCGTGTTCGCCCAAGAGATGGTCCGCCGCGAGCTCGGCCATTCGAAAAGCACGATCCTGATTGCAGACAGTAACGCGTGCGACGCCGGGGTCCCTCGACTCGACGTGCACCGCGCCGCGTCACTCGCACAGGCTCCGCTCGAGATGCTCATCGAGCGTTTCCGCTTTCCGGTCGAGGTGCGCCGCGCCTCTCAACTGGCGCCGGCATCCGAGATAGAGGGCAAGCAGCAAGCGCTTGGGATAAAAAACGGCTACGTCGCCCAACAACTGGTGCAGACCGAAATCATGCGCGAGCGCGGCGCTGGGGTGAAGGTTGGCTGGGCGCTTTCTGCGTGCACCTACGACGAAACCTATTTCGACCGTCTGTATGCCAATCGCTTCGGCAACCAGGTGACTTTTGCTTACACGATCGGAGGTCGCACGCTCAATCCGCACCGCCCAAGAGCCTGCCCGTATCTTTGTCGTGAGCCTCGAGAGCGTCTGCTGCTCGGCGGTCGCGAAAACGCGGTGCGCAAGCTTTACGCGGACACGAGCACTACTGCCGCTCGTGGCTATCGTCGCTTGCTTGGCAAGCTTGCTCGAGCATACCGACATCTCACAGGTGAAGACTCCGGGACACCGGAGAGCTTTCTTCAGTTCGTGGTCGACATCTCGGCCCCCCCGACTACTGCAGGAAAGCGGCGAGCCCGCGAATCGCGAGTCGGCGCCCCTTCGATCTAGTTTCCCTGAGGGATCGAAGCTGGACTTCGTTTAGGGCTCCGCGTCCTTGGCCGACTTCGCCCGCACGAAGAAAAGACTGTGGCTGCACGCCACGCTCGAGAAGGAGAGCGGTCGCGTGGTCGAAAATCGATTCACGACGCTTCATCTCTTCGAATCCACTTTTGATGAACGCGCGCTCGATCACTTCTTCGTTTCGCTCCCACCCCAAGAAGTCCACCATACGTTCGATGCAGCTGCGCCGGTCTCTGAGAAGCTCTTCGTAGCGGAGAATCAACACGTCTGGGTCAGACGCGTGCTCGCGCCAACCAGCGACGTGGTCGAACCAAGAACCGTATTGAACGCGCCCGCGCATGAATTGCCGGTAGAACTCATCGAGCGTTCCTTCGAAACCCAAATAGGCTTGATAGAAATGAAAGTAGGAGACGAGCACGTCTGCGGCGTCGCGCTCGACGTAGATGTAGCGCGCCCCATCAGGAAGCCACCGTCGTGGCAGATGGCTCTTGAAGATGCGGGGCGACGGGAGATCATTCAAATCAGCGGCATTCAGCTCGCCGATCGCCAAAGAACGCTCGAACCATGGAGATACGCGGGTCAAGTGCGGTGGGTCGGGCTGTTCGTCATGCGTCAGCAAGTAGAGAATCCACTGGGTGAGTGTCGTGCCGGAACGTGGATAGCTCGAAATGAACACGTCGCTCGGACGCACCTCGAGCTCCATGCGTCCGCGCAGGAAGTTGGCGATCCGCCGAGCATTGTCGAGACTGCGAACGGTCGCGTCGAGCATGCTCGCGGTGAGCCCGAGCGCCCTGCTTGCTGTCTTGGTTGGAGGCATGATCAGACCTGACTACCCTAGCACCGCCGATGGACGCCCTAGCACACATCGCGACGCCTGAGTTCGCCATAGCTTTCGTCATCACGTTCATCGCGGCGACGCTTCAGAGCACGGTGGGCTTCGGCTTCGCACTGCTCAGCGTGCCGCTATTGTCGCTTCTCGACCCAATTCTTGCTCCCGTCCCGCAGCTGATCGTCGTCTTGCCTCTCACGGTTGCCATCGTCGTTCGCGAATGGCGAGCCGTCGAGCCGCGAAGCACCGTGTGGATTTTCGCCGGACGCATTCCGGGTGCGTTCATCGGTGTAGCGCTGCTCAAGCTTCTTTCTACGGCCGCTTTGGACGTGCTCATGTCGTTGATGGTGTTGATCGGCGTGGCTCTCGTGGTCAGCAGCGCGACGTTTCGGCGGACTCGGTGGAGCGAGTTCGTTGCAGGGGGTGCCTCGGGTGTCATGGGGATGGTCTCGGCTATCGGTGGGCCGCCGATTGCGCTTCTCTACCGAAACGATACCGGTCCGACGGTCCGCGCCAATCTCGGCCTCGTCTTTGCCATCGGGGTCTGCATCACCCTCACGGTTCGCGCGGGTGCTGGCGAGGTGAGCTTGGACGAGGTGGTGATTGGCCTCGCTTTCATTCCAGCCGTTCTGATGGGGCTTCGTGCGAGCCGTGGATTGCTTCCGCGCGTCGAAGGGAGGGGGCTTCGCAATGCGATCGTCATCGTAGCCGGCGCGGCCGCCCTCATGTTGCTCGTTCGTGGGGTGCTCAGCTGGTGAAGTAGACCCAGGTTGTCTCGGGTCGAAAGCGAACGCCGTGCCAGTCCGGCGGCACGTCGGGATCACTCCAATAATAAAGCCAGCGAGCGTCGACCGGAGCGATGTTCGTGCAGCCGTGGCTGCGGACCTTCCCGAAATCGGTGTGCCAATACGCTCCGTGAAGCGCGTATCCACCATGGTAGTACATCGTCCACGGTACTTCTTCGACCTCGTAGAAGCCGTCGATAGGGTCGGTGGCATTCATCGTGGTCGAGATGTGCTTTTCGTGTACCTGGAATGTGCCGGTCGGCGGTTCATAGCCTTCTTTGCCGCTCGAGATGACCGTGGCGTAAACCGGCCGATCCCCCTCGTACGCGACCAGTGTCTGCTCGCTGAGGTCGACGTGGATCCACTTGGCGTTTGCGGGAATGCCACTCGGGCGCTTCACATCGCGAACGATCCGCACTTCGTCGCGAAGGACGATGCCGTGTTGTCCAGCCACGTAAGCTCGGTTGCCGTCACGGAACTCCTCTTGGATGACGAAGCGGGCGTGCTTTTCGGCGATTCCGACGTTCTGCAAGGACCCTTTGCGCCGCTCAAAGAGGGGTCGATCCTCTCCGTACACGAAGGCAATCGGAAGACTCCATCCGTGTTTGCCGAGTAGCTCGCCTCGCACGACCTCCGGGTTTCGAAGCTCGAGGTCATCCTTGCGCACATAGCGATTGCGAACGGTGCGATAGAAAACGGCACCATCGGCTTCGCGCGTTTCGGTGTCTGCAAGGGCGAGAAAGTAGTCGCCCTCCATGAGCGACGAAACGACCTCCGGAGTCGGGCCCTTTTTTTCCATGGCCCGGCGCCCTTCTTTCTCCTCTTGGACGGTCGGTAAGCGGTAGTAACGCGGTGCGCGCTTGGTGATCACTCGCGCGTACTGATAGGGAAGTCGCGCCTCGATCTTCGCTCGCGGGACACCGTAGGTCTCTGTGCTTGGTTGGTCGCTCACATGGAAACCGAGGCTCGTGCAGACATAGCCGAACGGTTCGGCCTCGTACCAGGTTCCGCCTTTGCATCCCGAGCCGTTGACGATTCCGCCGACCCTCAAGAGGCTGCCTCGTCGGACGATTCCTGCAACGCCAGGCTTGTCGGCGGCCTTGTCGTAGACGAAGGCGTCGTAGTGAAAGGCTTTGCCAAAAAGCTCGCTTCGGCCGGTGTTGTTCTTGGGGGGCGGAGGACTGTCCCATTCGTTGCCCGGCGCTTGCAGGACTCGCTGGCCGCGCTTGAGCGCGGTGGGTGAAGGTTCGCCGTGGTTCGTCTTCTCGCGGCGCGGCTGGCGTTTCTCGACCCCCTTCTCTTGCTCCCCAAATGCCACCGTTCCCCCTCCGATGCAGGCGGTCCCAATGACGAGAAGAATGACAGTGGAAGGGCTCGAGAGAAGTCGGATCATGGAATCGTCCGGAGGATAGCGCCCCTTTCGCGGGAATCAAAAGATCAGTATCGACCGACGCGCACTGGCCGAGGTGGCCAAGCTACGGAGAGGCGAGCGTCGATGTCGCTACAAGTCGTCTGCGTCGCAAGGCCCGCTGCAGAGGTTTTCGACGACGCCGGTTTCGTAGAAGGTACTGAGGGTGATGCCAAGCGAGACGAGCTCGACGGCACGCCCATGGGGGTCGCCCATCGTGTCATCCCAGGGAGGATAGTTGCCGATCGGGGCCTCCGGGTTGCCGAAGTCGACTTCGATCATGCCCGAGCCGGCATGTGTGCCAGGTACGACCTCGAGACCCCATACCGGCCGGATGACATTCGCGACATCGCCCGCCGCGAGATTCACGACCCCGCCTATCGTTCGCGCCATGATGTGTGCGCCAAGGTTCGTGACCTGGTGATCGCTCTTCGACACCTGGATGAGCACCTCATGCGGGGGCGTGTTTGGGAATCGGTCGGTGCGAATGTATTTGGAGTAGCCCGTGGGCTCGGCCCGGTCCCAGAGCCCCTGAATGAGGGCGAGATTCAACTGCACATCGAGGCCGTTCCATTCGTATTGCTCGTACATCAGCGGGGCGAACACGTCGACGTTGACGCTTCGGTTGAGCAAAAGGTTGTAGGACTGACCCGGGACCGCGAGCAACCCTCGTTCGATGTCGGTCGAGAGCGCCATGATGCTCGCGCCGAGGATCCCCCCTTGGCTTCCGCCGAAGTAGTAGCGCTTGTCGCCGTCAATCACTGCGCCACCGCAATCGTTGGCGAGCGCCTGATTGAGCTCCGTGGTGGGGCCACCATTGGCCTCGCGCGAGAGGGTCCGCATCGCCATCAAGAAGTTCACGAAGCCTTGATGCATGCGCTCGGGAATGGGGCGGAAGTCTGACCAATCACCACCCCCAAGCGCGGTAATGATCGTCGCCTGGTCGTCGAAGGCGAAACCTTTGAAGTCCAGCGCGAAGCCCACGAGGTTGAGCTGTGCTGCGATCGTTTGGAAACCAAGCACCTGTTCCTTGGCACCAAGCTGGCCGTGGCCAAACTGGACCAGGGGGGCAGCCTGGCCCGGCGGTTGCGCGCTTTGCGGAACGACCATTGCCGCGGTGTACTCGAAGGTCCCATTTTGCGTGGGCATCCCGTCGGCTCCGAAGTTGAGCAGCGCACCCGCGTTTCCGTCGGTCATGTACAAGGGCATTTCGAAGGTGATTTCCAAGCGGCAGGCGATGCCTGCTTCGACTCCCTCGGCGATGGGCTCCACCCGATAGCTGACTCCGTCAGGAAAGCCGGCCAGCGCGTCGTCGCGAATGTGCACCATCCATTGCGTATTGTTCTCTTTGCTGGCGGTCGTGAAATCCCACGCGAGCTGCAAGTCTTGGCGGCCGATCCCCGCTCCCTCCAATTGCGAAAAAATGTCCTCGAAGTGCGCCCGCCGTGACTCGATCACCGGGTCGTCCGAGGGCGTGTCGTCCCTAAGCTCTTGAAACCCTGCCGACGGAGCGATCGGGGCGCCCTGGTCGTCCATAACCCCGCGAATCGCTACGATGTAGCGGGTGGAGTCTTCCAGCCGAATCGCAGGTCGCAGCATGAGCGCTTGCTCTTGACGGAGCTCGTCGAGGCTTCGGTTGATCGTGAAGTCAGGACGATCCGCGTTTGCGTCCACGCGTATCTTTGCCTGCACGACGTACTCGTCGAGATCGACCCAGTGGGCAACGCGGTCCCCGGTTTCGGTGTCGATGATCACCGTGGGCGAGTCGAACGCTAGTGAAGCTTCGATGCTATTTGATGCTGGGAGTCCGGCGGCCGTGGCCCCCGGCATGTGCGTCATGGCGGCGATTCCCGGTGAGAACCCATCGGCGTCGTTGAAGGGGCTTGGGTCGGACCGGACGCCGTCATCGTTCTCGGGCATGATCACTTCCGGCAATGCGAGTCGCATTCCGGTCGCGGTCGTCGGGTCTTCGGTCGTCCAGTAGTCGTTCGGGTAGGGGAACCCACAGTAACTCGGCGTCAACGGGTCACAACCAAGGGGCGGTGCTGGGGGCCCGCCGCCGCTCCCTCCGTCTCCGCCAGCGCCTGCTGTTCCACTCGTCCCGCTCGAGTCCGTTCCGCAACCGAGCACCAACAGCCCGGCCGCGACCAGGCCAAACCAAGACCACTTCCGGGCATGCATCCGCGCGATGGTAGTGGCCCTGAGACGTCTTTTCCAGAGGCTATCTGCGAAACGACGGTTAGCGCTCGGCCCAAGGGACCAAAGTGCTAGGCTGCTTCTCTTCGCTCGAGGACAGGCAATGAAGACAGCAGTCGTCACAGGTGCGGGTAAGGGGCTCGGTCGACAGATCGCCCGCGGGCTCGCCGACAAGGGCTTCGCGGTTTTGGTCACCGATATCGATCAAGAGGCAGCGAAGGCGACAGCAGCCGCGATCGGCCCACAGGCGTGGTCGATGCACCAAGATGTTCGCGATCCAGCGTCGCATCGCGCCGTAGCCGACGCTGCCCAAGAACGCGGCTCTTTGAAGCTCTGGGTTAACAATGCCGGCGTGCTGACCGTTGGCGCGGACTGGGAGCTCGACGATGACGATGTGAAGCGGCACGTCGAGGTCAATGTTCTCGGCGTGATGTGGGGATCGCGCGCCGCCGTCGATTCGATGCGCCGCGAGGGCGGGCACATCATCAATATCGCGTCGCTGTCGGCGCTCGCGCCGGTGCCTGGTTTGGCGGTCTACGCCGCCACCAAGAGCGCAGTGCTCGGATACTCGATATCGCTTCAAGGAGACCTTCAGCAAGCGGATCTCCCGATCCAAGTGAGCGCCGTCTGTCCAGACGCGATCGAGACAGACATGGTCAAAGACGTCGCTCACCATCGAGATGCTGCGCTTCTGTTCTCTGCCAAGAAGCTGCTAACCGTCGAGCAGGTGGGAGATGCCATCCTAGACCTGGTCGACCACCCGAAGCTCGTCATCACGATGCCGCGCAGTCGGGCCGCGCTCGCACATATTTTGCGACCGTTTCCCACCAGGGGGCTCAAGTTACTCGAGCCGTTTCGTCGGGCCGGCCAGCGTCGGCTCGATGAGTTCCGAAACCGCTGAGCTTCGGGCCTGGATTGAAGGGTGCGTAGCGCTGCTATAGAGTTCGCTCGATGAGGAGGTCGCGATGGGAGCCCAAGGTCTGACCGTAGGTACGGCTTGTCTCGCATTCCTCGTATCCCCGGCTCTTGCCTCGGCACAATGGGACCCAACGACTGAGCCTGGGACATCGACCACTGCGACGGCAGCGCCCACGCCTCCACCTGCTCCGAAGGAAATGGTGGAAACCCCTCCTCCGCCTCAGCCCGTGCTTCATGAGCCCGAGAAAAAGCTCGAGGTCGGTTTCACCTGGGCGCTGCAGATCGGTATTCCGATCTTCCTCGACGTCGACCGAGACACCGTAAAAGCCGGTGCGGACATCAACTTCTTTGGAGGGGCTGACTTCGGCTTCTTCATCGTCGGCGGCGCGGCTGGCATCGGTTGGAACCCGATCGACCTCAACAATGCAGGCATTTCCGGGCTGTCCGGCAGGAGCCCCGTGACCCGATTGTTCTTCTCGGTTCCCGAAATCCGCTTTCAGGTCCCCGACCTCAAGGTCGTGCTGCCCTACCTCAGCGGTTCCTTCGACATCAACTTCTGGAACTTCCGCGAAACCGAGGTGGTTTGCGGCTTCTACTACTGCAGCGAAACTTCGATCTATCGTTTCACCCCGGGCTTCACCGGGAGGGCAGGCCTTGCCTTCGAAGCAAAACAGGGAATCTATGTCGATCTCGGGCTTCGTTACTCCTTCACCGGCGAAGGCGATTTCTTCCAGCAATCCCGGTGGTGGCTCGCACCGTACATCGGCGTGCTCGTTCGCCGCCGCTAGGACCGAAGTCTCGGCTCGATCTAGCCGTCCGCCAGCGAGACCGCGATGAAGGCCCAGTTCTTCTTGGTGCGTCCGATCCGAGCGCCCCAGTCTGCGAGGGTCATCTGCCAGCCATACTTGTCCTGGAGAGCATCGAGGATCGCTTGCTTGCCCAGCCTGTCTTCGACGAGACGTGCCGTACCATCGTGCCAAGGCCCCTTGAGAGCCCCACGTACGCCACACTCGGCGATTCGGATGTTTGGGTTTCGTCGTAAGCGCTTCACCTTGTACGAATCCCCGTTGGTGAAGATCCCCAGCTCATTGCCGCTCCTGGCGACCCAAACGGGCGTCCGGACTCCGGTGCCGTTCTTTCGGAAGGTTTCGAGATTGACGTACCGCGTTTTTCCCAAGGTATCGATGGCCGACATTTCGGGAGCATACTAGTCTCCGCCAAAATGCAAAAGACAGGGAGTGCTCAGGCAGTACCTCCGAGGCGCGCCATCACTTCTTCGGTCAGGAGCGGCATGACCTGAAGCGCTTGCATGTTTTCGCGGACCTGCTCCACGCGGCTCGCACCTGTGATG
>JBFICQ010000101.1:0-11562 GCA_041581895.1 Polyangiales bacterium
CAAGACGTTCTTCACGAAAGACCTCGTCGCTGCGAAGGCAACCTTCGAAAAGATGGCGCCCTACCTACCCTCGCTCGGACGTTTGGTTTACACGGAGCTGAAAGAGAAGGTTCCTACCCCCAAGGAGGCATGGGGACAGCTCATCGAGCGTGTGGTTCCGAAAGCCGAAGAAGGCCCCGACATCCCGACGAGCTTCGAGTACATCTCGGCGCCAACTGTGCCGACCGAGCCGACCTCAGCGTCGGTTCGACTCCAAGTCGTCAGCTGAGAGAACGGCGCTGTCGCCTCTTAGTTGCTCGGCAGGCGCGCGTGCGCTGGTAGCTCCCCTGTGAGACTCTTCAGAAAGGCGATAATGTTGCTCACTTGGGCTTCCGAGAGATCTCGCCCGAGCTGATACTTACCCATGATTCGGACGGTTTCTTCGAGCGTCGCGCGCGAGCCGTCGTGCAGGTAAGGCGGTGTCAGCTCGACGTTGCGAAGGGTCGGCACTTTGAAGAAATGCTTCTCCGCGGGGTTCTTACTAACGTTGAAACGTCCCAAGTCGGCTTCGGTAACCTCGGTCCCGCGGTCTTTGAAGTAGTCCTGCAGAAGGCCCATCTTTTGAAACATGCCACCGCCGACCAGCACTCCGTTGTGACACGTCGGACAGCCGACCTCCTTGAAAGTCTCGTAGCCCTTCTTTTCTGCCTCCGTGATCGCGTTCTCGTCGCCCCGCAAGTATCTGTCGAACCGTGACGGTGTGATGAGCGCTTCTTCATAGACCGCGATGGCATCCGTAACGTTGTTCTTGGTCACGCCATCTTCGTAGAGAGAGGCAAACTCGGTCGCGTATTCGTCACTTGCCTTGAGACGCTTCACGACCCCATCCCACGTCGCTCCCATCTCGATGGGATTGGCGACGGGGCCCTCGGCCTGCTCCCGAAGATCCTTGGCGCGACCGTCCCAAAACTGCACGAAGTTCAGGCTCGAATTGAGCACCGTTGGCGAGTTGATCGGCCCGACTTGTCCACGGATGCCAGTCGAGGTCTTGCGTGGCTCTGCTCCGCCGTGGTCTAGCGTGTGGCAGGTCGAGCAAGAGATTGTTCCGTCGCCCGAGAGGATCGGGTCGTGGAACAGCTTTCGTCCTAGGGCAACCTTCTTCATATTGAGCTCGCCCAGCTCAGGGAGTGGCTTGAGTGGCTCCTCCGCCGCCATTTCGACCTTCTCTTCGACGACGGCTGCCTCTTCGGCCGGCGCTGCTTCTTTCTTCTTGCAACCAATAGCGGTTACGAAAGCGATTGCGGTGAGCACGATACAGATCGATTTTAACTGCGACATGGCGCAAACCTAGCACGAAGCGCTGACGCCGCAGGGCCTAATCCAGCCCTTCATTCGTCGTCGTGCAGTGCCCGGTAGCGGCCCCGATAGTAGAGCAGCGGCTCCGCAACGGTGGTACGAACGGCCTCGACCTGTCCGACGTAAATTGTATGGCTGCCCTCTTGATGCGCGCTCGTGACTCGGCACTCCAGGCAAGCCAAAGCCTCGTCGATCAGTGGTGCGCCGGTCTCTCCTGCCGACCAACTCACGGACTGCAGTCGAGTGTCTTCGTTTTCCGAAGAAGCAAAGACCTCGCTGATGGCTGCCTGGTGCGCTGCGAGAATGTTCACCGTGAAGAGTCCTCCTTGCTCGATGACCCCGTGAGTGGTCGAAGCTTGATTTGCGCACACGAGAACGAGCGGCGGGTCCGCAGAGACGCTCGAGAAGGCTGAGACCGTCATCCCATGGATCTTTTCGCCCGCGCGCGTGGTAACCACCGTCACCCCGCTGGCCCAGTTTTGGAGTACCTCCCTGAATCGTTCCTTTTCGATCGGCATGCTATTTCCCGGAGGCTTTGAAATGCTTGCGAACGAAGCGACACACCGATTCGGTGAACACGTCGTTCTTGTCGCCGGCGACCATGTGCGAGGCGCCCTCGAGGTCTACGTACTCGGCATGCGGCACCAGCGTCAGGAACTCGCGAGCCTGGGCCTCGGTGACTACGTCACTCATGCGGCCCCGGACTAAGAGTGTCGGAATGGCAAGGCGCTGCGAGGCTTTGCAGCGCTCTTTCATCACCCGCTCGCCGTCTTCCTCGGTGTACCCGTCCGGGTCCCACATCTCGAGCATCTTGGGATCCCAGTGCCAGCGATAGCGACCGTCTTCCGACAGTCGAAGGTTTTTGTTGAGCCCACTCAAGTCTTCCGGCCGTTTACGATGCGGCAGATACCTCGCCACGGCATCCGCGGCCGCTTCCAAGCTTTCGAAGCCATCCGAGCTTCCTTTCATGAAGTCGAAAATTCGCAGAACCCCCCGCTTCTCCATCCGCGGCGTCACGTCCACCAGGACGAGGCCTTTGGCGACGGACTTCTCCGACTGGGTTTCCGCCATCAGCGCCGTGATCCCCCCGATCGACGCCCCGACCAGGATCGGGTTCGTACCCACCTCTTCGATGACCCCCAGCAAGTCCGAGACAAACGCCTCGATGCTGTAATCGCCTGCAGGGTCCCAGCTGCTGTCGCCGTGTCCGCGATGGTCCATCGAGATTGCGCAAAAGCCCACTGCCCCGAGCTCCTCGGCCGTACTTCCCCACGCGTGCCGCGTCTGCCCGCCGCCGTGTAGGAAAATCACGGGTTGCGCGTCGGGGTCGCCGAATGCATCGGCCGCGATGGTCATGCCGCTTGGCAGCTCGAAACGGAGCGGCGCTGCGGGCGAAGGTGAAGAAGGACTGGGCGCCGCCATACCAGGATCGGTTTAGGCAAAAATAGAACGTGTTTCAAGTCGCCTTCGGGCTGTCAACCGCGCGAAATTGGGCTAGTTACTGGGCCCTATGCCCCAGCAGGCGTTTCTAAAGGGGATCCGGGCCTATTGGAGCGCCCTAGGTCAACCCGGTGCCCCACCCGAGTTCGGTGAGTCGCGAATCGATGCGTTCGTCGACCTTCTGCATCTGACCTCGTCCGCCGAGCACAGCTTCCGTCTGTTGGAGGGGCTCGAGGCACCCTATGCCGGCATCGCCGTCGGAGATCAAACCCGCCCCTGGCGACTGCACTGGGCGATCCAAGTCGGTGAGCTTGAGCCGTTCAGTGCGCCGAGTCTGGGAGAGGTGATCTTCCTCGCGGATACGATCGCCGATCCGGAAGGTCGACACCGCGTCTACACCGTCAAGGACGGGCTTCGCGGCGACCTCGAATTCTCGGATCTCGCCGGTGCACTTCAATGGATGGCTGCGCAAGTACGACACGCCCGGGGCGAGTGCGACGACGCGCAGCTACAAGAGATCCAGAGTGAGGCATCGGCGTTGCTCGACGACGCCTGGGAAGACGGCCCAACATCCGGCTTGTACATTCTCGAAGAGCTGATCCACTCCCCGCTTTTCGATGCGTGGGGAGCGATCTCTCGAGGGCAGTGGCCAGTGGTCGACCCCACCGATGATCCGGCACCAGTCGATCGCGAGGACGGATGGCAACGGCGACTGTCGCTTTGGCTGACGCGCCGTTTCGTCGAAACGCGACGCCTCGAATTGCCCCCAGACATCGCCGTTTCCGACATGGATGCTGTGCACCGAAATCTAGTCGAGCACTTGATCGACTTCGAGCAAGGACTCCACAGCGGCGAGGTTCCGGCGATCATCGAGCTTGCAACCAACGATTCCGATGAGAAGGTCCGTACCCTCGCGCATGAATGGATTGAACGTCATGACGCGTGGCGCACCGCCGCCAACGTTCCCTCCCCCGAAGACGAGGACGGAGAAGCCGAGCCGCCACCGTTTCAACACACTCCCTTCACGCGTAAGCTTATGCAGGCGTTGTCTCTCTCGTTGGACAACATGTTGCAAGAGGGGGAGATCGAGCTTCATCCGGATCGCAAAGAGGCGCTGCTAATCGAGCTCGTCACGGCTGGGTCAGACGCGCGTTCGGTCAAGCATATGCTGAAGAAACTAACCGCGACGCTGGTCGACTCGGAGCACGTCGAAGAGATCTACCCGAGCGACGACAAGATCCAGGATCGGCTCAAAGAAGACCTGGGCGGATGATCCAAGGTGCCGGGACGCAGCTTTGGGGGGACGTTCGCTGGCGTGATCGGTGGCGTATCCAGTCACATTCGGAGCTGCCGGTCAGCCGACTTCTGGATCCGACTGGAGACGTTCGATTACGCGGATCGCTGATCGACTGCGAACGAGCGCTGGACCGACTTTGCCCCGTGGCGAACGCGCCCGAGCATTTGGTCGTTCTCCTTCATGGACTCGGCCGTACCCGATACTCGATGCGGCGCCTCGACCGAGCGCTCGCTCCTGGGGTGACCACGGCACGGTTGGACTATCCGAGCACCCGCAGGACCATCGGAGAGCATGCGCAAACCTTGTCCACGATGCTCGATCACGCCCCGACGCCGACCAAGCTGTCGTTCGTGACGCACAGCCTCGGGGGCTTGATCGTAAGAGACCTGCTCGGTCGCGAGGGATCTTGGCGCTCTTCCGTTCACAGAATCTTGATGTTGGCCCCGCCAAATCAAGGAGCTGCCCTCGCGCGCTCGCTCGATACCGCGGTCTTGCGCGCAGTCATGGGGCCCTCGTTCGGCCAACTCGTCGAGGGCATCGCCACCGATCTCCCCGTGCCCGCGGAGCCGACTTCGATCTTCGCGGGAAGAGTAGGCAACACCCAAACCGATGGACTCGTCACCATTGAGGAGACCAAGCTCGAGGGAATGGCTGAGCACCACGTGGTTCCGTCGATTCACACCTTCGTCATGAATCACCCCGCGGTGATCGCCCGCGCGGTAACGTTCCTAGGCGCCACCCCAGATCGCGGCTGAAGAACGAAGAAGGCTTGCGCTCTCATCGTGGCCTGCACCCTCGCGATCCCGGGCGAGCAACAACGGCCCATCGAGATCGACGTATTCGGCCTGCGGAGCGAGGAGAAGTGCGGGAGCAACGGCGAGCGAGGTGCTGACCATGCACCCAACCATCGTCTGAAGACCGCGCGCTTTGGCCTCACGCAGGGTGCGAAGCGCCTCGGTGAGGCCTCCGGTCTTGTCGAGCTTGATGTTGACGATGTCGTAACGCCCCTCGACCGCCGAAAAGGATTGTCGGTCATGGAAAGCCTCGTCTGCGCATAGGGGAACGAGACCGCCCATTGCCGACAGAGCCTCGTCCTTTCCAGCGGGAAGCGGCTGTTCAAGAGCAACGACTCCCATCGCTGCGAGCCTGGGAAGCCATGCTGCGAGTTGTTTCTCGGTCCATGCCTCATTGGCATCGATCACCAGTGCGGACCTGGGCGCTGCCTCGCGTACCGCGGCGATCCGCTCGAGGTCAGGGCCTCCGTCGACTTTGACCTTCAGCACAGTCGCTTGGGCGAGCTTGGCCGCCGCCGCTCCCATCGCTTCGGGCGAGCCGACGCTCACGGTTCGCATCGTATGAACGGCAGGGGGCTCTTCCGAGAAGCCGAGCAGCTCCCACACGGCGCGACCACCGCGTTTCGCTTCGAGATCCCAAAGCGCGCAGTCGACAGCGTTTCGAGCCGCCCCGGGCGGCATGGTCGCATGGATGGTGTCGCGGGTCGGCGGGTGGTTGCGACCCTCGAAGAACGACTCGAGGGATTTCTGCACCGACTGCACGGACTCGCCGTACCGCGCGTACGGCACGCATTCGCTATGGCCGACCCGGCCTTCGATCTCGAGCTCGAGAACGACGACCTCTGCTTCGCACCGAGCGCCACGCGCGATTCGAAACCCACCGGCGATGGGCCACGACTCGGCTCGAACCAGCGCCCGCACGGCGTCCTACTACCCGCCGCCCGTGGCTTCCTTGATTGCTTTCGGGCTGAGTGTCTTGCAGATGAAGATGTGCACGTCCCACATGTCACGGGGGCGTTGCCCTGCTTCCTGCAAGAGCTCCATCGTACTCTGTGCCGCCTTGACGAACTGCTCATAGGTCGTCGCGTTCGGTGTGGTGTCGTACTTCGGATCGATGTCCAGAATCAGCGCCTGCTTCTTCATGAACGTCGGCTTCACAAACAGGTGGTCTGCCGGATAGACCAGCGCTTGGAGCAGGGTCGCAAGTGGCCACGTCGGACCTCCCTCTACATCGAGCGCGGCGACGAATGAGTCGAACCGGATCGGATACAACCGCTCTCCGTAGAGCAGCTCGCGGAGCGATTCCGCGAAACCGATGCGCGCCTCAGCCGGTAAGTTCTTGAAGCGCGTGGCCTCGGCTTTCTGGACGGTGCTTTTGGTGCCGACCAAGAACTCGTACGCCAGCTGGTGCAGCTCGTCGGCGCGATCTCCATCGACCAACTGGTCCAGCTTCTTTCGGGAGAGGTGCTCCTCTGCACGCTCGAGCGCAGCCTCCTTGAGCTTTTCACCAGTTTTGGTGCCAGGCTCGCCGCGCTCGGATTTGACGTAGGCCTCGTCCTCGAAGCCGACGGGGTAGAGCTTCATGAAATAGGCGACCTGTTGCTCGAAGGTGATGTCCGGTTTCTTCGGAGGCGCCTTCGACTTCCGACCGGACCCCGGTGCCGGAGCTTGATTTCGGCGGGCGAGACGATCGATGCGCACCGCCTCGTTCGGCTGCACTGCGACGAGCTCCATCTTGTGCCAGTAATCGGGTCGAAAGCTTCGTTCCGCTCCGTCCTCAAACAGGAATGTACGCTTGTCCGGGATCTCCACGAGCAACACCGAGCGGCCCCAGTCTTTGCGTGAAGCGTGCTCGAAGACTCGCGGTGGAACGGAAGGGGTAGTGTCAGCCATCGTTTACAGTTCCTGTGGAAATTGAGGGACCCTGCCCCAGGGTCCGGAAAATCGAGGAGCGGATGTAACACGGACCTGCCATGCTTGCATCCGTTCGGCTGACGCGGTCGGCCGGGCCCGCCGCGCGACCATCATAACTCGCTGTTTTCGTTAGGATATAGGTCCGATGCGCCACTCGCTAGACGCTCGCCGAGGATGCCTGCTGGCCGCTGTGGCGATCGGCCTCTTTGCGCCCGGCTGCGAGCGCGCTCCCCAAGCCGATTCGATTCCTGAGAACCCCGACCGTGCCCGGGCCGACGGAGATCCTGACCTTCCCGGCGTCGCGCGCATCGACATCGACCTTCAGCGGAGGCTCGAGCAGGCGTTCGAGTCCCAGCAAGGCGACTACGTTCCTCGCACGCACCATCTGGAAAAAGACGGATCGCCCCGCTTCACCAACCGGCTCATTCTGGAATCGAGCCCTTACCTGCTCCAACACGCACACAACCCCGTCAACTGGTACCCCTGGTCGGAAGAGGCATTCGAACGGGCCAAGCGCGAAAACAAGCCGGTCTTTCTCTCGATCGGGTACTCGACCTGCCACTGGTGCCACGTCATGGAGCGGGAGTCGTTCGAAGACGAAGAGATCGCTGCTTTCCTCAACCGTCATTTCATTTCCATCAAAGTCGACCGGGAGGAGCGACCGGACGTCGACAGCGTGTACATGACCGCGGTCCAGATTCTCACTGGCCGGGGCGGGTGGCCGATGACCGTGATCATGACACCGGACAAAGACCCCTTCTTTGGCGGAACTTACTTTCCGCCTCGTAAAGGGGTTCGAGGAAGCCGCGCCGGCCTAGTAGACATCTTGACCGAGATGGTGCGCCTCTACGAGCAAGAGCCCACGCGTGCGATCGAGCAAGCTCAAGAGCTCAGCCAACAGATCGCCCGAGTCACGACCACACTACGCGGGGCAGGTGTGCCGAGCGATCGTGTGATCGTGCAAGCAGCCCAACGGCTCGCCGCGGCGTTCGATCCCGTCGACGGCGGTTTCGGTCGAGCCCCCAAATTCCCACAGCCCGCGCGACTCACGATCTTGCTCCGATACGCGCGCCGAACGGAAGACCCGGGGGCGCTTCACATCTTGACGATGACCCTCGATAAAATGGCCGCCGGGGGCGTATACGATCATGTGGGCGGCGGATTTCATCGATATTCGACCGACGGACAATGGCTGGTCCCGCATTTCGAAAAGATGTTGTACGACAACGCCCAGCTCGCCTCGGTGTATCTCGACACGTGGCAGCTCACGGGGAACCCAAACTACCGCCGCGTGGCTCGTGACATTCTCGATTATGTCGCTGCAGAGATGACATCGCCCGAGGGTGGCTTTTACTCTGCTACCGATGCCGATAGCCCGACGCCCAGTGGGCACGACGAGGAGGGGTGGTTCTTTACTTGGACCCTCGACGAGCTCGAGCGGCTCCTCGGTAAGGAGCGAGCCGCGATCGTCGGCGCGGCCTACGGCGTGATGCCTACGGGAAATTTCGAAGGCCGAAACATCCTCCATCGCAACCAAACGAATCGCGAGGTGGCCTCCAGGTACAAAACCACACCCAAGCGTGTGGCCGAGATCTTGGCCGAAGCGCGGCCTGTGCTGTACGAAGCGCGTGCCTCGCGGCCGCCACCCATTCGCGATGAAAAAGTCATCGCGGCGTGGAACGGGCTCATGATCTCGGCCTTTGCTCGTGCGGCATGGGCGTTGGACGAGCCACGGTACGCAGCTCTTGCGACCAGGTCTGCTCGGTTCGTATGGGACAAGATGCGCAATGAGGACGGAGCACTGTTGCGCACTTACAAGGGCGGGCAAAGGTCGTCGACGGCCTTCCTCGACGATTACGCCTTCATGATCGCGGCCTACCTCGATCTGTACGAAGCCACTGCCGATGCAGCCTGGCTCGAGCGTGCTCTCCAACTGCAAGCGATTCAGGACGCCCGCTACGCGGACCTCCAGGAGGGAGGTTACTTCATGACCCCCAACGATGGTGAACTGCTTCTGGTTCGAGAAAAACCCACCCACGATGGCGCAGTCCCTTCGGGCAACTCGGTTGCTGCGCTCAACTTGCTGCGCCTCTACGACTTCACCGATGAAGGCAAATGGCGAGAGCGGGCCGAGGCCCTTTTCACCGCTCTGGCGAGTCGCATCGCGCGCGCGCCTAGCGGATATCCGCAGCTTCTGGTTGCGCTCGACTACTACTACGACGTCCCGCTCGAGATCGCGGTGATCGCCGAGGCCAACCTGGCGGATACGAGCGCGCTAGCAGAGCGGCTTCGCGAGGCCTTCGTTCCGAACAAAGTGTCCTGCGTGCTGACCGAAGCAGCCGCCAGCGCGCACCAAAGAGTGGTGCCCTGGCTCGAAGGAAAGCGCACGCTGCGCGGCAAGCCCACCGCCTATGTCTGCGAACGCGGCCGTTGTGACCTGCCTACCTCCAATCCTTCGGTGTTCGCGCGCCAGATCGACAAACGTCGCCCCTACCCGAGCTATGCAGAGACCGCCCCGCCCCGTCTGCCGGTGAACCTACGACGGTCGAACTGATGGTGGCCCCGAAGCCACAGTGGGTGCTTGCGAGTCACAACGAAGGCAAGCTCCTTGAGCTGATCGCCTTGTTCGAGAATGCTCCCGTTCAGCTTCGCCCAGCAGGGGCCTTCGACCTTCCCGAGCCAGAGGAGAGCGGCGCGACTTTCGAAGCGAATGCCGTGCTCAAAGCGAAGGCTGCGATGAATGCGACTGGAATGGTGGCGCTGGCGGACGATTCGGGGGTGGAGGCGCATGCCCTCCATGGCGAGCCGGGCATCCATACTGCGCGCTGGGCGGGGCCCGACAAGAACTTCGCGATCGCTCGCAGGCGGCTTCACGACCGCTTGGTAGAGCTTGGGTCGAACGCCGATCCACGTGCGACTTACGTCTGCGTCCTCTGCGTAGCCAGGCCCAACGCTACGATCGAGACATTTCGCGGTGAGACGCATGGGGTTCTCGTCTGGCCCCCGCGCGGCGACTTCGGCGATGGTTTCGAGCCGATGTTTCTCCCCGATGGGTACGCGATTACGTACGGCGAAATGAAGGCCGAGCAGCGCCTACGCGTCAACGCCCGGGCTCAGGCCATGCGCAAGCTCGCCGCCGCATCGTTTCTCATCGACGACACTTGATGTCGGAGTACGGACAGACGAACCGCACGTGGAGATGGTCGTCGTGATTGCGAAAATGCCGAATGACACCCACGGGCTCGTATTTTCCGCGCGGATACTGGAACCAGCGGTTGAGCTGAGATTCGGGCACACCCTTTCGCTTGGCGTAGCGGTAGAGCTTCGCCTGGAGGCGGTAGTCGATGAAGATCATTTCGGCTTGCTCGTTCTTCAGCCAGTGGTGCAGAAGTGCCCACTGGCGAGCGACGTCGAGCTCCGAAGCCCTTACGTGCTCGAAGCGGCAGCCGCTTGCTGGGCATTTGTCCTGATAGTAGCCGATGTCCGCATCGCGTCCGTTCTGGTGGCTCTTGTGATCGCGAATCTTTCCGCCGTTGCGGTCGCTTATGTCGTGGATACGCACCACTTTACGCGTTTTGAACTTCGCATCGACCGAGTCGAAGGCATCGACGATCCACCGTGTGGTTTCCTCGGTGCCGTAAGCGCGGTCTCGTGCACGAATGGCGTAGCCGGGGTGGGATGGCAAGGGCACGCCGTTCTCGAGACGGCCGCGATTGGTGGGTCCGATCGCCTCCGACGGACTCACAGGAACGTGGGTGTAGAGTCGAATGTCGGTTCCCGGTCCTGCGCGCCCCTGCCTCAAGCTGGGGTTCCAGCGCGCCAAATCGCGTCGGTTGACGCCGTATCGTTCGGCGACGGCCAGAAGCGTGTCTCCGCGCTCCAAGGTCAATGTCACTTCGGGCCGAGGCTCGCCGATATCGATGGTTTGCCCCGGGTAGATTCGGTCGGGATTCAGGCCAGGATTCATTGCGACGATCTCAGCGGTGCTCGTGTCGTGATCGCGGGCGATGCTGGTCAGGGTATCGCCTGATTTGATCCGATAGGTCCGGCCTTTGCTGTTGCTCTTCCCGGTTCTCTGCGTCGTCGCGATGGCGATCGACGCCTCGCGAGCCGCGATCGGGGCAGAATGTTCTTCGAGTGTGGTTGATGTCGGGCTGCCGTAGTCGAACGGAGGCGTCCAGTCGATTTCGTCATCCGACGCGGATACCGCCGGTGGTCCAACGGTTAGCGTCTGGCCCGCGCGGATCAGATCACTCCGTAGGCCGTTCCATGCTTTGAGTTGAGCGACCGATACGCCAGCTCGCTCGGCGATCACACTCAACGCATCGCCTGGCTGCACGATCACGACTGGGGCGTCAGCCGCTGCGTGAATCGGCGCCAGCACGACGGCACACCACAAGGCGATCGCGGTCGGGCGCGGCATCTTGATCTCGTGTACCGAAGTTCCGTCTCTCGGCCAAAAAATGGGCCGAAACGCGGCCGTATGGCGGCGCAGACGAGCCTTGTTACCTTGATCGAGTGACCCGGCGCTCATTCGTATTCGATCGATTGGAGATCGCAGCATTTCTGTTGTTGACGGCTTGTCAGCCAGCTTCTTCAAACACGGCGCGAGAGGCGGAGCTCGAGCCCCCTAAATATCAAATATCGTGCGCGGCGTCTGAGGAATGTCCGGAGTCGGTCGCGCTACTGGTCGGGTTATCAGGTTCTCCGGAGCCGACCCGGTGCACCGCCGCGCTCATCGGTCCGATCACTGCGGTTACCGCAGGCCACTGTGTCGCCCGC
>JBFICQ010000102.1:0-11482 GCA_041581895.1 Polyangiales bacterium
AATGACCACGCCGGCGCCTGCTACCGCCTCATCGAAGCTGCCCGGCTCCAGGAGGTCGGCTTTGACGAGCTCGAGCGTTCCTGGGAGCTCCGCATCCATGTCGAGCAAGTGCCGACATTTGGCGGTGTCATCGGGGTTGCGGACGGTGCCGCGCACGGTCGCTCCGCGATTCAAGAGCTCCGAGACGACCCAGGACGCCAGGTAACCCGACGCGCCGGTGACGACGAAAAGAGGATGAGACGATAGATCGTTCACAGCAGCACACACACGAACCCAGAAGCGGAGGCCTCAGCATTGTCGAGACCCGCCTCATGGGATCGATGAAGGGTATGCTAGCCGCAGCTGCCTTCGCCGCAAGAAGCTTCGGAACCCTCGCCCTTATGCTTGGCGCCGCAGTTGCCTTCGCCGCAGTTGCCTTCGCCGCAAGAGGCCTCCATCGCTCCTTCGTGGCCTGCGGCTTCTTCGGCGCCCGCCGTGACCTCGCTTGCCGACGGGCCATCGTCGCTCTTGCAGGCTGCGGTCATGCTCAGCGCCGCCGTCGCCATCGCTACAATCGTGTGCTTGAGTGCAGAATTCATGTTTCACCCTCTGCCCGCGATTGATCGAAGCGGGCCTTCCACGGGGTTACGCCCCTCAGGCCGAAAAGTTTCACCAAAAGCGCAAGGCTCTTTTCAAAACGATTACGGCGTGTTTTTTCGATCGCCACCGACGGTCGGGCCTTTGAACATCCCGGTTCGCGGCACCGTCTTGCCGAGCAGCGCGCGAAAGAAAATCGGAAACTCGATGATGACGGTGAGCGACGCCAGAATCAGCGCTCCGTAGAGGGCGATTCGACCTGCTTGTTGATCTCGCGGTATCCACAAAAGGAAGGCGACGACGAAGATAGCGGTCGCCGCGAACCCCCCGAGCGACATCAGCAGGAACTGTCGGGGCGTGTTGTGCTCGGTATCGTAGCTAAACAAGAACGGCGAGATCACGCGCCTGGCCGGCGTGAACACGCTGTCGGTCATCCGAGCCGCGATTAGATGGCCCCACTCGTGGAAGTTGTAAGCGCAGAGCAAGGCGCCCACCCCAGCGCTGATCGATACGACGGACGCGACGGTCGTTCCAGGCTCGAGGTCGAGACTGAAAAGCCAAAGCACAGTCGTGACGAGTAAGATCGCGACGTCTCGGATCACGAACCGGCGAAACATGCGACTGGATCTACTAGCCGGGGCAAAGGCGTCAAGGGGCCTTAGGCTAGCTCTCTCGAAGCAGCTGGCGGCTGATGATCAAACGCTGCACGTCCGAAGTGCCCTCATAGATCTGCGCGACGCGCACGTCCCGGTAGATCTTCTCGACGGGTACATCGCGCGTGTACCCGTACCCACCGAAAATCTGGATCGCATCGGAGCAGATCCGTTCGGCTGCCTCGGAGGCGAACAGCTTGGCCATGCAGGCCTCCTTCAAGCACGGTTGGCCTGCTTCGCGAAGGGCCGCGGCTTCGAGGACCATCGTGGTGGCGGCGTGAAGTTGCGTCGCCATGTCCGCGAGGCGAAAAGCAACGGCTTGATGCTCGGACAACGGCTGGCCGAATGCCGTGCGTTCCTTGGCGTAAGCGAGGGCGTGGTCCAGCGCTGCGCGCGCCATTCCCACGCACTGTGCAGCGATGCCAATGCGCCCAACCTCGAGGTTGGCGAGGGCGATGCGATACCCATCACCTTCGTTTCCAATGAGATGGCTAGCCGGAACCGTCACCGCTTCGAACGTCAACTGCGCTGTGTCCGACGCTTCCTGCCCCATCTTGTGCTCGAGCGCCGAGACGGTCATTCCCGGCGTGCCCGCCGGAACGAGGAAGGCGGAGATCCCGCGCTTGCCCGCCTCGGGGTCGGTGACGGCGAATACGATCACCGCACCTGCGATCTTGCCCGAGGTAATGAACTGTTTGGTCCCCGTGATCTCGTAGCCGTCGTCGGTGCGCACCGCCCGAGTCCGTAGATTGGCCGCATCGGATCCAGCCTGTGGCTCTGTGAGCGCGAACGCACCGAGCATTTCCCCCGCGGCCAACGGCTTGAGGTATTGCTCCTTGAGCCCTTCGCTCGCTCGCGACTCGAGGATGGCGCAGACCGGTGCGTTGTTGAGGCTCATGATGGTCGATACGGCGCCGTCGCCCGCCGCGATTTCGATCAGCGCGAGCGCATAGGACACGTAGTCCAGGCCGGCTCCGTTCCAGCGCTCGGCCACGGTCATGCCCATGAACCCGAGCTCCCCCATCTCGCGCAAGACCTGGGGATCGATGGCCTGCGCCGCTTCCCAAGCCCGGCTGTTTGGGGCCAATCGCTGCTCGGCGAAGCGTGCGGCGGACTCGCGAATCAGCTCTTGCTGTTCGGTGAGAATCATGCTTGTTTCCTCGATAAGTTAGCCCGATTCCGCGCGTGGCACACCCTGGCGTGAAACGTTTTTTCGCGTCGAGCGTACGCCCGAGAGCTGGGTACGATTGGGTATAGATTAGATGACACGCTTTTCTTTATTGCTCGTTGTATTGGCAGGGACATGGGTCGTGGGCTGCGGCGATTCGGCCGGAGCGGGCTCCGGCGAGACGTTCTACCTCGAGCCGCACGACGACGGAAATACGTTCGCCTGTGCGACCTGCCATGCGCTCGAAGAACCCGCCCCAGACGGGATTCGGCGTCCAGGCCATCCGATTGGGGACGCCGCCAACCGCCTCACCTACAAGAACGGGCAGCTCACCGAGCTCCTCGCCGCGGTCAATACGTGTCGCGTGGAATGGATGGCCGCGACCCCCTTCGTCGAGAATGACGCTCGGTGGATCGCGCTGTCCGCGTACTTGAGCGAGGTCGCGGGGGACTCACCTGCCTCTCCATTGAGCTACGCCATCGTCCAGCCCCCGCCGTCTCTCGAAGGTGGGAACGAGATGGCGGGCCAAGACCTCTTCAACCAAGCCTGCGTCGTCTGCCATGGCATCGACGCCGTTGGAACCGAGCGAGCGCCTGTGCTTCGAGGTCAACTGCTCGATGCAGAGACGATAGCGACCCGCATCCGAACCAGCGGCGCGACCGACAGCAGTGTCTACGCTGACCTCACCGGCGGACGGATGCCATTTTGGGCAGAGGACCGACTGAGCGACGAAGAGCTTCTCGACCTCGTGGCTTTCGTGTTGGCGAACGACGGCGGCGCAGGTGGCGGAAACGGAATGGGAGAGCTCCGTCCATGTGAATCGACCCATCCCAAAATCGGTCAGGTCGCCGAGCTCAGCACCTTTGCCCATCAGGTCTCGGGCACTGCGGTGATCGTCGACGACTGCACGATCCGTCTCGATGACTTCGTCTATGACGGGGCCGGCATCGACGTGCGCTTCTACGGCGGCCTCGGGGGAAACTACGCCGCTGGTTTTTCGATGAGCGAGGAGGACCTTCGGCGACCCGAGGGCTACGACGGCACTGAGACGGTCTATGCGCAGCTTCCCGAAGGCCGCACCCTCGACGAGATCGACGGCATCAGCGTGTGGTGTGTTCCGGTCAGCCAGAGCTTTGGCGACGGGCTGTTTCGCTAGATAGGGCTTCCGCCGATCGCTTTTGTGATGAAGGCCTTTTCGGCGGGGAACTCGCTCGGGGTATCTCCGGTCGGAAAGGTGCGCCGAATCAAGTTGAGAACGCGGATCGTGGCCATCGGTGTCAAGCGGTTCGAGAGCGCAAACAGCCGGCCCTGCGGTGTCATGACCCGACGTTTGCGGTCGACGATCCCGTCGAGGACCATGATGGCCGCGCGGTCGGGGGTCATCGCATCGACTCGGCCGGCGAACTCTTCGGTAGGCGCCACCATCTCCGTTCTCACCAGCGGTAAGTAAACCGACGACACGTGAATCCCCTCGTGGTGGAGCTCCGCCGCCAGGGAATCCCCAAACGCATCGAGCGCGGACTTACTCGCGAGATAGGCGCCGAAGTACGGCCCTGGAACCAGCACCCCCAAGGAAAGCACGTGCGAAATCGTGCCGGCTCGTTCCCGAAGCGAGGGTAGCAAGCGCAAGGTCAGCCGCACCGGCGAAAAATAGTTCAGGGCCATGGTGCGCTCGTAGTCGTGGAAGCGATCGAGGGAGTCGATGGCGGGGCGTCGGATCGAGCGCGCGGCGTTGTGCACCAGAATGTCGACGCCACCGTGGGACGCCAAGACCGAGTCGGCCAGCGCATCGACCTGCCCGAGATCGGAAAGGTCGGTCGGATACACATGGGCCTCGCCGCCCTTGGCGCGAATCGCGTCGGCAAGCTCCTCGAGAGCGTTTTGATCCCTCGCCACCAGCAGAACCGTGGCGCCCGCCTCCGCTGCAATCCTCGCAACGGAGGCCCCGATGCCGCGAGAGGAGCCCGTTACGAGCATGGTCTTTCCGGCGAGCCCTTTGCGATAACGAAGCGGACGCTGCGTCATTGGATCGAGATGATCTTCGTAGTAACGGTAGAGAGTCTTGGCGTAGGTCTTGAAGTGCGGGCAACGGATGTCGGTGTCTTGCAGAGCCGCTCGGGTATTCGAATCGTCGAATCGCACACGGAGATTCATCGCCGACAGGCTCTTCACAGGGAGGCCGAAGTCTTTGAGCACTGAGTTGCGCAGCTCCTGCACACTCGGCAACGTCGAGACCACCGACCCCGTCTGCTTAACACCCCGCATCCTCGAGAAGTCGATCGCAGGGCCGAGCTGGGGTCCGCCGGCGACCTTGACCAGCGTGGCCATCATTCGCACGAATCGTTGCGGCTTCGGGTCCACTAAGTGGAACACACGCGCCTCGGAAGGCGACAGGGCGATGTGGACCATGGCATCGGCGACATAGTCGACCGGCACCACATTGAAGCGACCGCGGATCCGCGGAATCGGCAATCGCACCCAGGAGGGAAGGGCCGCCGCGAGCTTTTGAACCGCCCCAAAGCCGTAGTAGATGCCGTCGATGCGATCGATTTCGCCGGTCTTGGAATGGCCCACCACCGAGCTCGGGCGGTAGATGCGGTAATCGAAGTCGGACTCCCGCACGAGCCGCTCGGATTCGAGCTTGCTTCGATGGTACGCATGCGGAAGGCCCTGGCCCTCTTGAAACATCGCCTCGGTGAACGTGCCGGCGTAGTCGCCGGCCACCGCGATCGAGCTCACATGATGCAGGCGGCCTTTGAAGCGCGCCTTTCGTAGCGCTGAAAGGAGATGCTTGGTGCCCTCGATATTGGTCTTTTCGATGAGGTCCGCGGGTGCTTCGACATCGTAGAGGGCGGCCAGGTGGAAGCAATGTGCGGCTTCGGCAAGCGCGACAATACCTTCGTCGGACAGGCCGAGGTCCGGTTTGACGACGTCGCCGCTCACGTGCCGGAGCGATGTGCCGTGCGCGCGTGCCGTTTCCTCGAGCTTGGTGAGCGCCCCGGTGCGTCTTTCGTCCGCTCCGTCCCGCAACATCAAAACCACAGGCACCCGGTGTGCGAGCAAACGCTCGACCACCACGCGGCCGATCAGGCCGGTGCCGCCCGTGACAAACGCGCCTTTTTGAGACGTCATGGCGGTAGAATACACGGTCTTTGCCTGCAGGATTCCCGGCATAGTCGGAATTCCCTCAGGCGAGGCCCGCACAGTTGCCCTGGCGCTAAAATCGTGTAGACGACCGCCTGTCATGGCCCCGCTCGTCGTCTGTTTGGACTTGGAAGGCGTCCTCATCCCCGAGGTCTGGATTGCCTTCGCAGAAAAAACCGGGATCGACGCGCTTCGGCGCACGACCCGCGACGAGCCCGACTACGACAAGCTGATGCGGGGGCGGCTCGAGATCTTGGACGAACACGGCTTCAAGCTCGGGGACATCCAGGATGTGATCGGCACCATGGAGCCTCTGCCGGGCGCTCGGGAATTCCTCGATGCCCTTCGAGCCCGCACGCAGGTGATCATCTTGAGCGATACTTTCTACCAATTCGCGGCGCCATTCATGCGTCAGCTTGGGCAGCCCACGCTCTTTTGTCACCAGCTCGTGGTCGACGAGGCCGATCGCGTAACCGACTATCAACTACGCATACCCGACGGCAAGCGCAAGGCCGTGACGGCGTTGAAAGACATCGGATTTCGCGTGCATGCCGCGGGGGACAGCTACAACGACACCACCATGCTCAAGGAAGCCGACAAGGGCGTGTTGTTTCGATGCCCCGACAACGTCGCTCAGGAGTTCCCCGAGTTCGAGCGCACCGATGCGTTCGACGAGCTACTTGTACTTCTCGAGCTCTAGCCGTGCGACCATTCCGCGGTGAACCTCGTCGGGGCCGTCGGCGATGCGAAGGGCGCGAGCCGTGGCGGCAAGGCGGCTGAGCTCCGGGTCCGAAATGCCCTCGCCGCCATGAATCTGAATCGCGGCGTCAACCACTCTTTGGAGCACGTTGGGGGCGATGACTTTGATTGCCGAGATGTCGACCAGAGCTCCGAATGTGCCGAGCGTGTCGAGTGCCCACGCCGCTTTGAGCGTCAAGAGCCGTGCTTGGTCGATCGCCATGCGTGAGTCGGCGATGATGTCGCGGTTGCCCCCTAGATTCATCAATGGCTTCCCAAAGGCAACTCGGTGCATCGCGCGCGTGCACAAGCGTTCGAGCGCGCGTTCCGCCGCTCCAATCGCGCGCATGCAGTGGTGAATGCGCCCGGGGCCGAGCCGGCCTTGCGCGATTTCGAAACCCCGGCCGGGCCCTGCAATGAAGTGATCGAGGGGCAGGCGCACGTCCTCGAAAAGAATCTCTGCGTGGCCGTGCGGCTCATCGAGATGCCCGAACACCGGCAGCATTCGCAAGATCTTCACCCCTGGCGCGTCGATCGGGACGAGCACCATCGAGTGGCGTTGATGTCGCCCCGCGTTGGGGTCGGTCACACCCATGAAGATCAAGAACGCCATCCTCGGATCACCCGCGCCACTGGTCCACCACTTCTGTCCGTTGATCACGACCTCATCGCCGACGACCTCGCAGGTCGCTTGCATGTTCGTCGCGTCGCTCGAGGCGACGGCGGGCTCGGTCATCGCGAACCCCGAGCGAATCTCTCCAGCGAGGAGGGGCTCGAGCCACCGCTTCTTTTGTGCGTCGGAACCGTACTTGACCAACACCTCGGCATTGCCCGTGTCGGGAGCGCTGCAGTTGAATACCTCGGGTGCGAGGAAGCTACGCCCGGTGATCTCGGCGACCGGCGCATAGTCCCGGTTGTCGAGGCCGGCGCCGTATTCTTCGTCCGGCAAAAACAGGTTCCAGAGGCCGAGCCCTTTGGCCTCGGCTTTGAGCTCTTCGACGATCGGAGGGATCTTCCACTTGGTCCAGTCATCTGTGTGTACGAGCTGCTCGACATAGGTCTGCTCGTTTGGAACCACCCGCTCGCGGACGAAGCGCTCGACCTGCTCCATGATTTTGCGCGCGCGCTCCGAGTGCTCGAAATCCATGCCGCGCAGAGGATACACGATCACCAGTGCCTGGCGAGCGCCGGTGCGCCGATTCGGACGCTTGGTACTATTCAGCAGCGTCCACGACCGGGTCGAGACTCGTGTCCCGCCCGTGGGGCTCGTCGTAGTCGATCATCGGGCCGAGCGGCACGATGCGAGTCGGATTGATGCTCTCGTGACTGCGGTAGTAGTGGTGCTTGATGTGGTGCATGTTCACCGTCTCTTTGACACCAGGCACCTGATAGAGCTCACGCGTGAAGCCCCAGAGGTTCGGGTAGTCCACGATTCGCCGGAGATTCGCCTTGAAGTGCCCGAAGTAGACCGGGTCGAACCGAAGAAGTGTCGTGAAGAGGCGCCAGTCGGCTTCGGTGATTTGGTCGCCCACTAGATAGCGCTGCTTCGACAAGCGCGCCTCGAGCCAGTCGAGCGTCTCGAAAAGCTCGCGAAAGGCCTCTTCGTAGGCTTCCTGCGTGGTCGCGAAGCCGCACCTGTACACGCCATTGTTAACGGTGTGGTAGACGCGGTGGTTGACCTCGTCGATCTCGGTGCGAAGGGCCTTTGGGTAAAAGTCGCCCGGAGTAGCGCCGAGATGATCGAAGGCGCTGTTGAACATGCGGATGATCTCCGAGGATTCATTGTTGACGATGGTCTCGGTCTTCTTGTCCCAGAGGACCGGCACCGTCACGCGTCCCGAGAAGTTGGGCTCGGCCTTGGTATAGATCTGGTGCAGAAACTCGGCGCTCATGACTGGGTCGGGCACGACGCCGTCGGTTTCCTCGAAGGTCCAGCCTTGGCGTCCCATGAAATGGTTGACGACCGAGAGGCCGATCATGTCCTCGAGGCCTTTGAGCTTTCGAAAGATCAGAGTTCGGTGTGCCCAGGGGCACGCGTACGACACGTAAAGATGGTAGCGCCCCACCTCAGCCTCGAAGGCCTGCCCGCTTGGGGCGTTCTTTCCGTCCGGGGTGATCCAATTTCGGAACTTGGAATTCGCGCGAACAAATTTTCCGCCCGTACTTTTGGTGTCGTACCAAACGTCCTGCCAAACCCCTTCAACTAGCTTTCCCATGCTCTCCTCTTCTTTTTCTAAAGCAGCCGACCCATACGTCCGCTTTGGTAGTCTTCGAATGCGGCGATGATTTCCTCACGCGTGTTCATCACGAAGGGCCCGTAGGCGACGACCGGCTCGTTCAAGGGCTCGCCAGCCAAAACCAGAACCCGCGCGCCCTTCTTGGCGTGGATCTGCACGGCGCCGTCGTCCTCGCGCTCGAACGCGCCGAAATGCCGCGAAGGGATCAGCTCGCGCTCGGGGCCCGCGGCGACATCGCCTTCGAGCGCAAATACGAGCGTCGTCCATCCAGTGGGGAGCGTGAACTCCGTCATTCCATCCTCGTGAAAACGAAGATCGAACAGGGTGATCGGGGTGTGGGTCTTGCCCGGCCCCGTTTGCCCCCGAAGCGTGCCGGCCACCAGTCGCGCCTCGGCCGGACCCAAATCCAGCCGTGGGAACTCACGGTCGAGGAGCGATTGGTATCGGGGCTCGCTCATCTTTTTCGACGCGGGAAGATTCACCCAAAGCTGCACCATCTCGAACATGCCACCGGTTTCGGCAAACTTCTGCGAATGTTTCTCTTCGTGGACGACTCCCGAGGCAGCGGTCATCCATTGAACGTCGCCGCGGCCAATCCGACCGCCACCGCCCGCCGAATCGCGATGCTCGATCTCTCCTTCGTAGGCGAAGGTCACCGTCTCGAATCCACGATGCGGGTGCTCGCCCACTCCCCGCCGCCATGGAGATGGATCAAAATCACGTCGGGCTGCGTGGTCGAGTAGCAGGAACGGACTCAGCATCTGTGCGCCCATCTGCGGCCAGAACACCGTCTTCACAAAGAAGCCGTCGCCGACCCAATGCTCGGGCCCGGGCGCGAACACGCCCTTGAGCGCGCGCGGCTTGGTCTCGTTCTGCAAGGCATTGGTGTTCATCGTCGTCTCCGGTGTCGAGCGGCCAAAGAGCTTTCGACCGAAGGCCCAGCCCGCCGCAGCCGCTGCCGCGGCCCCAGTCGCGCCAAGCCATTTCCGGCGGCTAGTCTCTCTCGCCATGCGAACAATCCTATGGCGGCAGACGGCCCCGCGGGAGGCCGCATACTATTGACATTGCGTTGCAAAAACGCAACTCTAAGGGCCGATTGAAGGCAGATAAGGATAATATTGCAACCTTTGTTGAGGTGATTCGCCGCGGGAGTTTGGCCGCCGCGGGCCGCCATCTGAGAGTCCCGAAATCGACCGTCAGCCGGCGCCTCGCGCGCCTGGAGAAGCGGCTGGGCACCAAGCTGGTCCACCGCGATGCACGGCGCGTTACGGCCACCTCGGAGGGTTCTCGGTTCTATGAATCGGTGGTCGACGCGGTCGACGTCCTCAACACCGCCGTCGCCTCGATCGAGCTCAGCAGCACCGAGCCGAGAGGACCGATCCGCGTCACCGCCCCGGGCGACCTCGGCCGGCTGCTGTTGATCCCGCAGTTCGTCGCCTTCCTCGAGCGCTACCCCGACATCTCGCTCGATTTCGTGTTCACCAACCGCTTCGTCGATCTGGTGCAGGAGGGTGTGGACCTGGCGCTTCGCGCGGGCCGGGTCACCGAGCCAAACCTCATAGCGCGCAATCTGTTTCCTTCGGACTTCCGGCTCGCCACGCATCCGGAGGCCAACCTCCAGTGCGCGGACGTCTCGGAGCTCGAGCGGCATCCGTTCGTGCTCTATCGAGGCCGCGGTCGTACTCAAGTCCTTCGTCTCGAGCGGGGAAGGGGGGAGCAGCGCGAGAGCGTCGAGCTCACGGTGCACGGGCGCGTCAACGTCGATGACTACGGCGCGATGGCCGAGCTCGTCGCCGAAGGCCAAGGGATCGGGCTGATGCCCGAGATCCACATTACCGAAGGCAAGCGCACAGGGCGTTTGGCTCCGATCTTTGCCGAGTGGTCGCTCCCCGCGCCGCCGGTGCAGCTGGTCTACTCGACGCGTCAGCTTCCCGAGCGCGTGCGGCGGTTGATCGACTTCTTGAGCAACGCATTCGCGTGAGCTGCGCGCTGCGTCGTCGCTATTGCGGTCGAAGCCGCAAGCCCACGGGGGCTTCGCCGGCCATGACCGGTGCTGGGGCTGCCGAGATTGCGGGCCATTTCGAATCGTCTTTTACGCCGGAGCTACCGCTTACTCCGCCCCCATCGGCCTTGCGACTCGACCGCAGTCCCGTTTCCTTGTGACAGGCTGTGCTTCCCATCCCAGCCCGGCGCCGCGCGCAATACCCTCTCCTCGGAACATGGACAATCCACGAGGAGAAGGTGCTCCGGGTCGTCGCACAGGCACGGTGTGGGACGCGGTCATGGGGAGGCGTGGGGAGTGCCAACCCGTCCGCCAGCAGTCCGCTCGGGTTGGTCACGAGTCACGAGGTGAGCTTGCGTCGGCCTAAGCCCACCAGTGAACCGGGCCGACAATTGCAAGCGAGCCGTCCGGCCCATGGCCGTGTCCCACGCCGTGCCCGGCGCGGGCTGGGGCACCGGGCGACGCAGAGGCGAGGGCATGCCCGTGCCGTGGACCGGGGTACGGGCGACGCAGAGCCTGGTGTTCACGCCGTCACTGCGGTACACCCTGGCCATCATGCGATCGGACATCGTCTTCAAAGGCTTGCTGGTGCTGTCGGTTCTGGTGCTCGAAGGTCGGACCTTCGCACAAGACGCCGCTCCGCAGATCCAAGCGCAGACCCCTTCCGAAGCTTCGGCCGTCTATGGTCCTCCAGGCGGCTACGGCTATAGCGACTATGACCTTCAAGAGGCGGAACGACGGAGCCGGGTCGTGCGCAATGGCTTGATCGGGACGAGCGCCGCCTTCGCCGTCGGTGCAATCCTCTTCGGGGTCGGCGCCTCCCAGTGTGACAGCTTCGTTCGATTCGACGGGCCTGACGAATGGATCTGCAACAACGCGGGGGATGTCTTGGTACCCCTCAGCGGAACATTCATGGGACTCGGCGCGATCGGGATGATCACGACGGGGATCATGCTCGGCGTTC
>JBFICQ010000103.1:0-11373 GCA_041581895.1 Polyangiales bacterium
TACCACTAGATCACATCAAGCCACTCATCGCGCGAGGAGAGATTACCCACGCCTGGGTGGTCGCCGCGTTTTACGTTCTCTTCGAGACGCCCCGCGCCTGAGTGAGCGACAACACGAGGGACATGAATCTCCTCGCCAAGCTGCCTTTGTGGTTGGCTGCATTTCTGCTGTCACTCACCTGCCACGAGGCTGCTCATGCGCTCGCTGGCAGGTTTGGGGGCGATGATACCGCCGCGGCCCAGGTAACCCTCGACCCCCTTCCCCACATCCGACGCGAGCCCTTTGGTGCCCTCGTCGTGCCGATCGTGTCTTTTTTTCTGCAGGGAGGCGGCTGGATGATCGGATGGGCCAGCGCGCCTTACGATCCTCACTGGGCGAGCCGCCACCCCAGACGCGCCGCAGCGATGGCCGCCGCGGGCCCCGCAGCAAACTTCTTCCTGGCGCTGCTGGCTGCAATCGGCATACGCATCGGAATCGCGACGGGCTATTTCATGCTGCCTACCGACGGGGTTGGCTTGGAGACGCTGGCGGTAGCTCCTTCGGGTCTCGCAAACGGGCTCGCCCTTTTTCTGAGCGTTCTCTTCTCCGTCAATCTCATCCTCGGAACGTTCAATCTCATCCCGCTACCACCTCTCGATGGGTACGCGATCGTGCCTCTGGTACTCAATGACCGCATGCGCGAAAAATGGTTTGGGTTATTTGCGGGCGGAGGCGCGCTGATGGGTTTGATCATCGCTTGGATCGTCTTTGGCAAAGTGATGTCGCCTGTATTCGGCGCCGCGATCGGATGGCTCTACGCGGGAGTGTGACCGGCTCATGATCGCAACCCCAAAGGCTCTGCGGCCCGGTTTTCCCTTCAGCTGGGTGAACAGGCTCGACCCCCTGAAAAAACAGCTGGTTCCGTTGAACGCGGAGGCTGCGATGCGAACGGCCGAATTGCTTACCGGGCTTCACGACTGGGGCGACGACGGGATTCGCGAACGGCTGGACGCCGCGATCGAGGGTATCCACCAAATCGACCTCAGCACGACCGGGCGCTTCGGCGTCCGGTACGTATTGAACTGGCACCTTGCCAACAAGCTCCGGATCGTCGACGCGGCCAAGCAGCACCCCGAGCTCGCGGACATCCCCATCGAACGCCCGCTCGTGATCACCGGTTTTTTTCGAACAGGCACGACCTTTCTTCACGGCGTGCTCGCCGCCGACCCCAACAACCGTGTGGGGCGAGCGTGGGAGCTCAGCTATCCCATCGGACGCCCAAGCGACCCGCTCGGCGACGCTGCTTGGCGCCGCCGCAAAGCCGCGTTCACCCTCGGCCTCAATCACTCTTTCATTCCCGATCAAGAAGTCGCACACCACGTGACTCCCGACTCCTTCGAAGAATGCTTGTTCCTGCTCCAGAATGAATTCGCTTCAGTGACGATTTTCGCCGCTTGGGGCAACTGGTCGTACGCCATGAAGATGCTCGACTGGGACATGACCGCTCCCTATCGAAGCCACAAGCTTCAGCTCCAGATCTTGACTTCGCAGAAGTCGGCTACGCGTTGGTCGCTCAAGTGTCCTTGGCATCTTTGGAATCTCGATTCATTGTTGGCGGTCTATCCCGACGCACGGGTCATCCAAACGCATCGCAATCTCGCCAAGGCGCTCGGATCTCAAAGCAGCCTCAGCGCGCGCATGGCCGCCAAGATGCAACGCAGCCTGAACATGAAGGAAGTCGGCGACTTCTGGCTGCAGTACTCACGGATCGGCCTCGATCGCGCGATGGCGGTTCGCGAGCGCCTTCCGATTTCGCAGGTGTACGATCTGCGACTGAACGACCTCCTCGCCCATCCGATCGACATGCTGAAGGACCTCTATCGCCACTTCGAGCTCGAGTACGACGACGAGCTCACCCAGCGCTTCTTGGCCCGCATCGCCGAGCAGCCGACCGCACAGCTCGGGGAGCACGACTACGACATCGAAGACTTCGGCCTGACCGAGGAGCGAGTCGGCGAGGTTTTCGCCGACTACTGCACGCGCTTCGGGGTTTAGCGCTGCCGTGATAAGCTTGAGGCGTGAAGTGGATGTGGGTGGGATTGGCATGTGGCGCTTTGCTGGCCCCGGCATCGGCGATCGCGGACGAGGCCGATGCGCATTACCGGCTGGCCAAAGCCCTGCGTGCCGAGGGTCGCTACGAAGAGGCCCTCAAGCAGATCGACTTAGCCGTGGCGGCTCGGCCGACATCGGCCGAAGGACACCTGACCCGCGGGACGATTCTACGGCGGCTCGAGCGCTACGAAGAGGCGCTCCGGGCCTTCCAGCGCGCCATTGACCTCGAGCCGAAAAGCGGACGGGCTCATGGGCTCGCGGGGGCGGTACTACTCCGGTTGAAGCGACCCAAGCCCGCAGTGAAGTGCCTCCGCAAGGCCACCGAGCTCGAACCGAGCGAAGCCAATCACTGGCTCAACCTAGGTGTCGCCTACCGGAGGCTGGGGGATCACGATGCAGCGATTGCTGCCTACGAAAAGGGGCTCGAGCAACTCCCGAACGATCCGCAGCTGTTGAACAATCTCGGTGTCGCTTTGCGGCGCGCGAGACGATACGACGAATCGATCGAGGTTCTCGAAAAGGCGAGCGACGCACACCCGTACGACGCGAATATCGCCCGTAACCTCGCGGTCGCGTACCGGGGCGCCGAACGGTACAAAGAGGCAATCCCCGTCTACATCCAAGCGATCGAGCTTGGCGACGGTCAGGCGGACCTCCTGTTCGACCTCGCGTCCTGTTACGAAAAGCTCGGCAACACCGAAATGGCGATCGCCACCTACGAGCGCTACATCCGACGCATCAAGAAGAGCGACCCCGAGGCAGCCAAGCGCACACGCGGCGCGATCGACCGCCTCAAGAAGAAATAGCTAGGTCCCTCAGCACGGTGTTGGCTGCGTTGTGCCCTGCGGCCCCGATGACCGATCCGGCTGGATGACAGCCCGCTCCGCAGGCGTAGAGACCCGCAATCCCGAGCTCGTAGGGAAGTCGGTCGAGGAACCCGAAGCTGTTGTCCACGTGATGAATGTGACCGTGGGTGAGGCCAAAGTGCGACTCGATCTTCGGAGGCGTGAGCACGAACGCATCGACCACGAGCTTGGAAGTGCCCGGCGCGAACCGGTCGCAGATGGCCAGGAGCGATTGCACGAAACCATCTTCTTCAGCTTCCCAAGAGCTGTCCGAAAGCGCGTATGGCACCCACTGCACGAAGAGCGCCGCGCTATGATGTCCGTGCTCGTCGCGAAGCGAGGGGTCCCGTGTCGTGTGGATGTACCATTCGATCGACGGCGTTTCAGGAAGCCGCCCTTCACTGCAATCTGCAAACGCCTGCTGAAGCCGAGCGCGGGTGTCTTCTTCCGGAAGTAGATGGATGGTGGCGCCGTGCTGTCCAAGTGGCTCGGTCAAGCATGAAAACGTCGGCAGCTCGCGCAGACACAGGTTGACCTTCATGCTCGTGCCCGGTCGTCGATAAGACTCGATCCGGTCGGTGAGCTCCGGTGGGCAGTCATCGCCCAACATCGCGCGGAGGCGAAAGGGGTCGGCGCTGACGATGAGCACCGAAGCACGATGCAGAGCTTCGTCGCCTGTGACCACGCCTCGCACGGTGCCGTTCTCGACTTCGATCTGAGACACGGGAGCGTTGAGCTCGACCTCTGCGCCAGCCTTGCGTGCGGCGGCGAGGAGGGCCTGTGTGACCGACCCCATGCCTCCACGAACGATCATCCACGTGCCGTCGGATCCAGGCAATCGGCACATATTGTGCACGAGGAAGTTCATGCCGCTTCCGGGCGTGTCCCAGGCCCCGGCAAGCCCAGTGAAGCCATCGGTAACGGCGTACATCGATTCGAGAAGCTCGCTTTGAAACCCGAAGCGTCGAAGATACGCTCCGACCGAGCCGCGACACAGATCGACGAACACGTCGCGTAACGATCGACGCACATAGCGCTCCGCCGTGTCCTCGATCGACAGCGGAGCCTCGAGCCACGCGGGCGCAATGTCCTCACGAAGCTTGGAGAGCTCCGCTTGCAGGGCGTCGTTGGCGCGCGCATCGGTCGACGAGAACATGGTGGTGAGTTGATCCCGCGTAGCCCGCGCGTCCGAACCGAAGAGCAAATAGCGGTCCTGCGTAGTCGGTAGGAAGTAGTGTGGATCCCGGCGAAGCAGAGGTAGCGAGATGCCCAACTCTTTGAAGAGCTCCGGAGGCATCAGGCCGAGCAGGTAGGCTCCGGTCGATTGCCCAACGTTCGGGGCTTTCGAGAATGGGTATTCGGTCCTGCAAGCTCCGCCGGCTACCGGTTGTGCTTCGAGCACCTTCACCGCAAGCCCTGCTTTGGCGAGTATCGTGGCTGCGACGAGCCCGTTGTGTCCCGCGCCGACGATCAGAACATCGATCGAAGGCATGCTCTACTCGAAGAAGATGGTGAAGCCGCCCTCGATGCTCCAGGCGGAGTTGGGCGCACCGGCGGGCATCCGGAAATAACGGGCCCAGCGCCCACGCAATTCAATACCCAGGAAATCGATGAAACCATACCCGAGCCCGCCGAAAGCGGTAACTGTCCCCGACCCCTCGCGCCGGTATGGCACATCGACCACCGGGGAAGGCACGGGAACTCCGAGGTAGCCCCCGCCAAACGCGCCGGTGAAGCGCACCTTCTTGACGTTTCGACGAAGGCCGACGAACACGCCGCCTCCGAGGCCCGGGTTGTCGAGGGCGAACGTTTCACCGAGCCACTGGAAGTAGGCGCCCAGGTGTAGCGGTCCAACCACGCCATAGCTGCCGTCTAGCCACAGAGTCGGTTGCCACTTGGTCCCGAAAGAGGATTTGGAGACCGTTCCCCCATAAAGGACGTCGAAGACGAAGGCGTCGTGGTCAGCCGCCGTCGCGGAAACGGGCAAGCTCAACGAGACGAAGACGAGCGCCGGGCCAAGCCACTTCACGGAGGGACTGTTATCACAGGTTCCGACTGCAGCCTGCAAAACCTGCGAGGCTGGTTCGCGAGTCAGCCGGCGGTCGCCTGAACTATGGCGTCCGCAACTTTGAAGCTGCCGAGGAACTCGCGGCGGGCTTCTTTCATGTGGCTAACCCACTGCTTGTAGTCCGCCTGTCGACCACGGCTCTCGTAGAAGCGGCGAGGCTCGAGGATCTCGGCTGGCACCTTTTCGAGGAGCTGCGCATTTTCGGGAGCATCGACATCGACGATCTCGTACCCGAAATCGGGATCTTTCTTCCACTTAATCGTTTGGCTGAAGAGCGCCTCGAGCATTGCGCTCGAATGCCGGATCTTGATGTTGAGGGCCTTGTCCTCTTTGGCGTCATTGGCCTCGCCGCCGACGTAGCCGGTATTCATGAGCCACATGGTCACGCCGGGCATCGTCGCCGCGAGCTCGGCAAAGCGCTTCGCCTGAAGCCCGTGCTTCGCCGGGAAGAACGGCTGTGTGAAGGGTGAGCGCGTCTTGCCGCGCTCCTTGCCGGCCGCGCTGGTCTTGGAGGTCTCGCCGAGCATGAAGTAGCCGGCTGCTTGCTCGGGTGACGTAAAGCGAACGATGCCAGGCATTGCGGCGTCGTAGCCCTCGTCACGGTTGAGGATCCCCATAGACTTCACCTGCGGAACATCGTGTAGATCAGCAGCGTCGGGAATCGAGCTCATGGGCACGATCGACCGCCCATTTTGAGTCCAGACGACGAAGTCCCACCCGTCGGCCGGGATACCGTGGCTGTCGACCACGTCGTCGATGTCGACCTCGCCGGCAATGTACTTGTCGACGTGCTTTGGGTCGGCTCCGGTGGCGATCAAGATGTCACGAAGTCGTTTCACATCCTCGATGGAGAGCGCGCCTTTGCTGAAGTTGAACGAGCCATCGGCTTCGAGGAAGACGTTTTCGATCCATGCGTCGGGTCCCGAGGTGGCGGTGAACAACACTGGCTCGGTCTCGAGTGACAAGCCATCGGTCTTCGCAAAGCAGCCGTTCTCGGTAATAGAGAGCGCGCCATGCGGCCAGAGCACCACCATGTCGTCCTGGATCGGCTCGGTGAGGTTACCCTGCTTCGAGAATGTGGTGGTGGTCTTGCCAGTCCCCGAGAGGCCCATGATCGTCACGGTGAGCCTGCCACCGTCAGGAGCGCTGACTGCCTTGGCGCCTGCGTGCAGAACCAGTCCGCCATTTTCATACACGTAGTGGTTCAGCATTCGGAGGATGCCCTTCTTGGACTCGCCAAAATAGTCCGCGCCCATCACGTACGTCGTCCAGTTCTCCATGTCGACGATGATCGCCTGCCGGCCGGGCATGTCCTCGAGCATGAGGTCAGGGGTGTAGAACAGACGGAAGGTCGGCTTGAAGGGCTGTGCGAGTTGCGCCGCGCTCTCGACATCCGATCGCGGAAACGCGAGGATCTGTTGCATCCCGGCGATGTTGGCGCCCTCGGGCGTGTAGAGCCAAGTCGCCCCTGTTGCACGCTCGCCAAGGCCGATATAGCCGTCGATGGCGATGAGCTGCCCCCGCTCCGCGATGTACTTGGCTTGCCGATCGATCAGCGCTCGCGCTTTGCCCGGATCGATGATCTGATGGCTCCACCTATCATCGGTGTCGATGATGTACGTGTACTGAGCCATCCGCGCTTTGTTGCGAGAGATCTTGTTGATGCTGCCGACCGCGGACCGTTGAACGCAGGGTGTGTGCTTGAGGGCTAGCTCGCGGAGTTCCGACTGCGAGGGATTCTCGATGTACTCGACGTCGAAGGGGCGCGAATCTGCAGGGTTGACCATGACCTCTTTCCCTATTGTTTCGGCTCGGACGGTGGGCGCAAACGGTGTTCTCACTCGCTTGGCGCTTGGGATATGACAATGTTTCCGCACCATGTCCAGGCGCAGGAGGAGTTGCCGCCCCGGCGACAAGAACTAAGCTCCGCGCCGTGCGTCCGCTACCGCTCAATTTTCGCAAAGCCTCGCCTCTCGATCTAGCCCGTTGGAAAGATTGGCGCTGGCAGGCGCAGCACGCAGTAACCGACTTGGACGGCCTCGAACGAGCGCTTCGGCTCACCCAGGCGGAGCGGCTCGGCGCAGCTCGGGCCGTGGCTGCCGGACTTCCAATCTCCATCACGCCCTACTATCTCAGCCTGTGCGATCCAAACGACCCCACATGTCCGATCCGGCGTCAGTGTGTCCCTCAGGCCGATGAAGCCATCGTGGTCAAAGGCGATCTCGCCGATCCCCTCGGCGAGGAGGCTCACCAAGTCGCCCCCCACCTGATCCAGCGGTATCCCGATCGTGTCTTGCTCATCGCCACCGACCATTGCGGCGTGTACTGCCGCTTTTGCACGAGGTCGCGGATCGTCGGAGATGGAGGCGGCGCGCGTTCGATGGCAGCCCTCGAGCCGGCGTTTGAGTGGCTCGCAGCCCACCCCGAGGTCCATGACGTCATAATCTCAGGTGGCGACCCATGCATGATGTCTACGGCACGGATTACTCGTTTGCTTTCACGCCTGCGTGGGATCGCGCATATCGAATACGTACGCCTGGCGACGCGCGCCCCAGTAACCCTCCCCCAGCGCATCACCGAGGAGCTTTGCCAAGCCCTACGTCGAAGCCACGACTGTGTTTGGGTCATGACGCATTTCAACCACCCGAGGGAGCTAACGGTTGAAGCGCGCCGAGCATGCGCGCGCCTCGCCGATGCAGGGCTTCCCGTCATGAACCAATCGGTTCTGCTTCGAGGCATCAATGACGATGCGGAAACACTCGAACGGCTGTTTCGCGGGCTTGTCCGTGCGCGTGTCCGACCCTATTACTTACTGCAAATGGACCCGGTTCGGGGAACAGGCCACCTACGGACGCCGCTCCGGCGCGGTGTCGAGCTGATGAAGGCGCTCCAAGGCCGTGTGAGCGGGATCGCGCTTCCCAAGCTCATCGTTGACACCCCGGGTGGCCTAGGAAAGGTACCCATCGGGCCGAACTACATCCTCAACGAGGGCGATGGGGTCACGGTGCTCGAGACGTTCCGTGGAGCGCTCGTCGAATACCACGACCCGCCCGAACCGTGATCGCCCCACGCCGCACCGCTCGAAAGGTTATCGAGGACAACTCATGCAGCGAGCCCTAACGCTCTACCAAACGACGATCGGCAAGAAAGTGGTGATGGCGGTATCCGGCGCCATCATCGTCGGTTTCGTGGTGGGACACTTCCTCGGCAACCTGAACCTCTACCTCGGGCCCGAGGCGCTCAACGGCTACGCCGCAAAGCTGCACAGCATGCCGGCGCTCGTTTGGGCGACGCGGGGTTTGCTCTTGTTGGCGTTTGGCGCGCACATCAGTTCGGCCTACCAACTCTGGCGCCGGAACGCCTCGGCACGCGGCTCACACTACAAACGACGCAAAGATCTAGCGACCGACTACGCTGCGCGCACGATGTATTGGACCGGTCCGATTTTGTTGCTCTACCTCATCTATCACTTGCTCGAGTTCACGATCCTCCCGGCACACCCTGGAGACGTGTATCGCAACGTCGTTGAAGCCTTCCAGAACCCGTGGATATCGGCGTTCTACATCGCGGGCAACCTCGCGCTCGGACTGCACCTCTTTCACGGTATCTTCAGCGCCTTTCAGTCAATCGGAGCAAACCATCCTCGCTACAACTCCTATCGTCGTGATTTGGCGATCGCAGTCTCCGCGGTGATCACGCTCGGCAATCTCTCGTTTCCAATCTCGGTCCTGACCGGCATCGTCACCTTGTAGGAATGAGCATGCAGCTTCGATCTCACGAGCCGAGCGGTCCCATCGAAGATCGATGGCAGAAGCACAAAGAGGCGAGCAAGCTCGTGGCTCCGTCCAATCGTCGCAAGCACAGCATCATCGTCGTCGGGAGCGGCCTTGCGGGAGGGGCAGCGGCAGCTTCGCTCGGCGAGATGGGATACAACGTCAAGTGCTTCTGCTATCAAGACAGCCCCCGGCGCGCGCACAGCATCGCCGCGCAGGGCGGAATCAACGCGGCCAAGAACTACCAAAACGACGGGGACAGCGTGTACCGGCTGTTCTACGACACCGTCAAGGGTGGCGACTTCCGTTCCCGCGAATCGAATGTGTACCGGTTGGCCGAGCTGAGCGTGAACATCATCGACCAGGCGGTTGCTCAAGGCGTGCCATTCGCGCGCGAGTACGGAGGGATGTTGGCGAACCGGTCCTTTGGCGGCGCTCAGGTTTCGAGAACGTTCTACGCGCGGGGGCAGACGGGTCAGCAGCTCCTGCTCGGGGCGTACCAAGCGCTCAGCAGGCAGATCGAAGCGGGCATGGTCCAGATGTTCTCTCGCCACGAAATGCTCGAGTTGATCGTGCACGACGGGCGCGCGCGGGGGATTGTCACCCGATGCCTCACGACCGGCAAGGTAACACCGCACATCGCGGACATGGTCGTCTTGTGCACCGGCGGCTATGGCAACGTTTTCTATCTCTCGACCAACGCGAAGGGCTGCAACTGCACGGCAACGTGGCGTGCGCACCGCAAGGGCGCGGCCTTTGCAAACCCTTGCTTCACGCAGATTCATCCAACCTGCATTCCGCAAGGCGGTAGCTACCAATCGAAGCTGACTCTCATGAGCGAGTCGCTGCGCAACGACGGGCGCGTATGGGTGCCGCGCAAAAAAGAAGACGTCACCAAACGACCCGAGGATATCCCGGAGGCAGACCGATTCTACTACCTCGAGGAACGTTACCCCGCGTTTGGCAACTTGGTTCCCCGCGACGTGGCATCGAGAAACGCCTTGTACGTCACGAACGACGGCTTGGGTGTCGGTCCTTCGGTCGACGGCGAGCGGCGGGGCGTGTACCTGGATTTCGCCGACGCGATCGGCCGCCTCGGCGAACAAACGATTCGCGAACGCTACGGCAACCTGTTCGAGATGTACGAACGCATCACGGGGGACAGCCCTTACAACACGCCGATGCGCATCTATCCCGCGACCCACTACACGATGGGTGGCCTTTGGGTGGACTACAATCTCGAGACCACAATCCCGGGTCTTTTCTCGGGTGGAGAGGCCAACTTCTCGGACCACGGCTCGAACCGACTCGGCGCCTCTGCCTTGATGCAGGGGCTCGCGGACGGCTATTTCGTTCTACCGTTCACGGTGGGTAACTACCTCGGGCAGGTTCGAACGCTGCCACCGCTCTCAGAGGAACATCCTGACGTGCAAAGCGCCATGCAATCCGTCAAGGACCGCGTTCACAAGCTCATGAACGCGCCCGACCCGAAGCATCCCCCGGAGCATTTCCACCGCAAGCTCGGAAAGATCATCTGGGACAAGTGCGGGATGTCCCGGAGCGCCGAGGGTCTGCAGGCGGCCCTCGAGAGTATCCCCAGGCTTCGAGAGCAGTTCTGGCGTGAGGTCAAGGTCACTGGGAACGGGCAAGATCTAAACCAAACCCTCGAGCGCGCAGGGCGCGTTGCCGACTTCTTCGAGCTGGGTGAGCTCATGTGCATCGATGCGCTCGACCGGAAGGAAAGCTGCGGAGGCCACTTTCGCGAGGAGTACCAGGAGAAGGGCGAAGCGCTTCGAGACGACGCGCACTTCAGCTACGTCGCGGCCTGGGAATGGACTGGACGCCCTGCAGAGCCTCGGCTCCACAAAGAACCGCTCACGTTCGAATACGTGAAGCCCACCAAGCGAAGCTACAAGTAGGGTGCCATGACCGACGAGTTACTCAATCTCACGCTTCACGTCTGGCGCCAACCCGGCCCGAACCAACCTGGTGGTTTCGAGACGTACTACGCCAAGGAGATCACCACCCACATGTCCTTTCTCGAGATGCTCGATGTCGTTAACGAGGAGCTGATCGAGAAAGGCGAGGAGCCCATCGCGTTCGACTACGATTGCCGGGAAGGCATCTGTGGGACGTGTGGGATTGTGGTCAACGGCGTTGCGCACGGGCCCCAGCGATTGACGACCGTGTGTCAGCTCCACATGCGACAGTTCGAGGACGCTCAGGAGGTCTGGCTCGAACCCTTCCGTGCAAAGGGTTTTCCGATCATCAAAGACCTAATCGTCGACCGCACCGCCTTCGATCGAATCGTTCAGGCTGGCGGCTACATCTCGATTCGGACAGGCAGCGCACCGGAAGCCAACGAAGTGCCGATCGCCAAGGAGGTCGCCGATCAGGCGATGGACGCAGCGGAATGCATCGGCTGCGGTGCATGCGTGGCCGCCTGTCCCAATGCATCGGCGAGCCTCTTCACGGCTGCCAAGATCTCCCACTTGTCGCTTCTGCCGCAGGGGCAAGTCGAACGTGCAGATCGGGCCCGCAACATGGTAGCTCAGATGGATGCGGAGGGGTTCGGCGCATGCACCAATCACGGTGA
>JBFICQ010000104.1:0-11363 GCA_041581895.1 Polyangiales bacterium
CCGTCGGTTATCAGCCGGTGAATCCAGCGAGCTGCTCCTTCACGCTCGAACCGAGCAGCACTGGCGCGGACTACGCGAACAACGTGAGCCAGTGTCTCGCCGACTGGACTCGAGAGAACGGCATACCCTACCAGTTCGACATGGAGGTCAGCTCGGCGGGGGCAGCAGGTTCTCTGCCGACTGCGTTTGCCAAGTCTAACTTCACGAAGAAGGCAGACGCGTCGTTTTACCTCTTCACAGGCGTGTGGAACATGCGCAGCGAAAATCCGTGCGACTTCGGTTTGGACGCCGAGATCCTGGACGCGGTCATCGAGGGCGAGGATTTCTTCGGTCTCCTCAACTGCGGTGCGCTCGCACTCTCTGGCGCGGGCTTCACAGATAGCCCAATAATCATTAGCGGAGGGGCGTCGATCTGGGACGCATGCGGTAACCCGCTGACTTACGCGGAGCTCCCGTTCAGCGGTCTCGCGCCGGGCAACTACTTCATTCGCGTCGCGGCCGACGAGAACACTGTGACGACGCAGCAAAACATCATCATCGACTTCTTCAACGGCGACCCTGCTGCGTTCACCGAAGATCTGCTCTCCGCCGCGTCCGGCGCCTGCCTGAACGCCCCTGACGTCGACGGGACCGGGCTTGCGATCGTCGATTGGGTACATTGCGGCCCGATTCCCCGCGAGGGGAACATCAGGGTCGTGGCGGCGGGCTTCTGTTCGGCCAATTGAACGCGAGGCAACGAAGGAGGATGTGATGGCGCGTCTGTTCATGATTCTCAGCACGGCGCTCCTGGTAGCCTCGACCGTCGAGGCGCAGGAGGAGGTTGGCACGGTCGAGGAAGCTGGCGCTGCGGAAGCTTCGGAGGCGGCCGGCTCCGCCGAGACGGCGCCCGGCTCTGTCGAGGAGGTCGGCACGGTGGAGGAAGCCCCCGTCACGAAGGACGATGCCGAGGAAGCGAGCGCACCGGAGGACGAGGATGATCCCGATTGCCTCACCAAGGTCTACTGCAAGGTCGTCAAGGGCATGCTGTGGGTCGAGGGGACGGTTGGGCCCGCGAAGTTCAATGCAACAAAGTTTCGTACGATCAACCTGCTTGAAGACTTCGGGGGCGAGCTCCAGCCAAGGGTCATCGTCTCCGGTCCAGAGTATGGTGTGGCAGTCGGCGCGCAGTTCGAGCTTTTCAGCATCGGCGCGCGGTTCAAGTACGCGAACTTCGATCCGTTCGACCTCCTCACCGTCGGCTTCGACATGGCTTTCCTCGTAAAGCAAGTCCCCTTCGCGCATCCCTACGCGAGACTGGGCCTCTTCTACAACACGACCAAGGATGGCACCCCGATCCCGCTGCTCGACCAAATCCTCGACGACCCCAAGACCCGTGGAGGAGGCGCTTCGATTGGTGCGGGCGTTCGAGTGCCCGTGATCAAATGGCTCTCGGTTGCTATCGGCTTCGACTACACTTTCATCGGGCTGCACGTAAAGGGATTCAACCCGAATACCGGGGACGACTTCAGCAACGGCACCATTGGCGGCGAGATCTCCGGGACCTTCGCACTGACGGTTCACCCCATCTAAGAGGATTCGATCACGCGCACTCGATGTGTGCGAGTCGGTCCACAATCAGGCTCGTTTCCCCGCGCTATACTCTTGTGCGTCGGGGAAGAAGTCGGCATAAGGGCTCCATAGAACCTATGAGCTCGGCGCCTTCGTCACCGATTCACCGCAGTGGCCCCTGGTCGGAAGCTAGGGTTCGCGAGTACCTCGCCGAGGCGCGCATCCCGATGCGGCTAGCAGCAAATACCGACTCCGGCTTCCCTGTCGTCCTGTCCCTTTGGTTCCTGCTCGACGGCGATGAGCTCCTTGCGGCGGTTCATCAGGACGCGCGGATTGCGAAGCGCCTGAAGGCCGATCCTCGGTGTGCCTTCGAGATCGCTCCAAACGAGCCCCCTTACCGCGGGGTGCGGGGCCAAGCGACCGCCAGCTTGGAGCAGGAGGGTGCCGGTGCGCTTCTCGAGCGTCTTCTCGATCGGTACCTCGGCTCGACCGACTCGAGTCTCGGCCGCTTTCTGCTCGCTCGCGCCGACGAGGAGCTCGTCGTTCGCCTGCGGCCCATGCGGATCGCCTCCTGGGACTACAGCCGACGCATGGACGACGCGCTCGAAAGTCGATGAAGGCAATCACCCAAGACACCTATGGCTCCGCGGATGTCCTCCGCCTCGAGGAGATCGACAAGCCCGAGATCGGGGACGACGACCTGCTCGTACGCGTTCATGCCGCCGGCGTGGATCCGGGCGTTTGGCACATGATGACCGGCTTGCCCTACCTGATGCGCATCATGGGTTTCGGGTTCCGCGCGCCCAAGGTGCGCGTTTGTGGCACCGATTTCGCCGGGCGCGTCGAGGCGGTCGGCAAGAACGTCACCGAGTTTCAGCCGGGCGACGAGGTGTACGGCACCTGCAAGGGCGCTTTCGCCGAGTACGCATGCGTCCAGAAGGACGAGCTTGCGCTCAAACCCGCGAATCTCGCCTTTGCGCAGGCGGCCGCCATTCCGAGCTCCGCGCTCACCGCGCTTCAGGGTCTTCGCGACCAGGGCGAGGTTGAGCCGGGGCAGCGGGTTTTGATCATTGGCGCGGCCGGCGGCGTCGGGACGTTCGCGGTGCAGCTTGCCAAGGCGTTCGGGGCCGAAGTGACCGGTGTCTGCAGCACGAGTAAGGTCGAGCTGGTTCGCTCCATCGGCGCGGACGATGTGATTGACTACACGCGCGACGACTTCACACAGATGGGTCGACCCTACGACGTCATCCTCGACACCGCGGGAAACCGCCCGCTTTCCCATCTCAGGCGTGGCCTCACGCCCGGTGGCACGCTCGTGATCGTCGGCGGGGAAGAGGGCGGTCGGTGGCTCGGAGGCACCGATCGGCAAATGCGCGCACTCGTCTTGTCCCTCTTCGTGCGCCACAGGCTGCGGTCGTTCATCGCGGAGACTCGCCGGGAAGACCTCGAGCTTCTGAGCGAGCTCGTCGAAGCCGGCAAGGTCACCCCAGTCATCGATCGAACCTACGCGCTGAGCGAGGCTCCCGAGGCCATCCGGCATCTGAAGGAAGGGCACGCGCGAGGAAAAGCGGTCATCACGGTCTGAAGCGCGGACCTTCCACGGCTTGCCTACGCACGAACCTCGACCGACGTGGGCCTAAGCGCTCAGCGCTTGGGGCGCTGACGCACGGCGCGAAGCTTCGTCTTCAGTCGCATGAGCTCGTCGGCCTTGGCTTGGAGCAATGCGGCCTCTTGGGCGATCGCGCCCACCTTGCTGACGTCGCGCATCGCGATCGCGCTCTTTAGCTCGATGAGGATCGCGCGCCCGTGTCCCAGCGCCTCGAGACTCGTTTCGTGGTACTTCTCGCACGACCGGGGCGGTTTGATGCTCTTGATCTCTCGCTCCATGGCCTCGGTGTCGGCGATGAGCTCGTCGAAGCCCTCGGTGGAGCCGGTCATGCCCGCGTTGATGATAGCGATCGCAAACGCGTTGGGATCGGCGGCGTCTTCGCCAACCCGGATCGCTTCCATGCGGTCGAGGTACTCGTTGATCGACTTTGGTTGGCGGGGCTTTTTGCGTGCGGCCGTTTGGGCTTTGACGGTGCGGCGTTCATCGCGCTTTTCGTCGTCGCGAATGTTGGAGAGGACGATCTTGCCACCCGGTCGTCGCTCGAGGCGGGCGGCCGGGCGGGGCGGTTCCGGCTCGATGCTCGCACCAGCCGCTTTGGTCGCGCCGGCATCTCGGGCTTTCTCGATGGGCACTGCTTGCGCCGGAGCGGATTCGGCTTGTGACGAAGGTTCTGCGTCCAGCGTCTCCGCCACTGGCGTCTGTCGCATCGACTCGCGGCCCAGCAGAAACGCGAGCGCCATGAGCGTCAGGGCGAGGGCGCTGGCGAGCCACCAGATCGCTTTTTGGCTTCTGTCGGCGTTCGTCACCCGAGGAGCATAGCGCAATCGACGGCTCTCTGCTTCAACGGCGCAGGGGCAGTTCCTCGGCGCTCAGCACTTGGCAAGCGGGAAGGCGCTTGTCGTGGAGGACGAAGGCGTCGTTCCAGTTCGTCGACCGATCGAGCAGAGGGTTGTTTCCGATCCGCATGACTTCCGGGCCGAGAACAGCGATCCGAGTACGTTGCTCGCGAAACAGCGACAGCCACAAGACCCACTGTTCGCGTGGAAACACGTCTGCGATGTGAGCGAGCTTCCCTCGGCCGTTTTCGAGCCACTCATCGAGAAAACGCCTCCCGAAATCGGATGCGCGTATCATCATGAAGCCGCAGTTGGGTGGCCGAAGGGTGCGCGCCGAGAGGACCCCGCGCAGACTGAGCGGCAAGGGGATCCCGAATCGTCGCGAGCAGTCCTCCGAAATCAAGAAATCCTTGCCCGGGTGAGCGAGCACGAGCTCGGATAACGTCCTCTCAGGCTTGTTGACGCAGGTATCGGCGTCCACGACGACCAGCCAATCGGCTGTCATGTCGTGCATGTGGCGGCGCATGAGCTCGATCTTCGACCAAATCAAATGCATGTCGTCGAGCACGGCTTTTCGCCAGCAGGTGAACTGGTAGCCGTGGCGATCGCAGTAGGCCTGCCAATTCACGCGGGTGGCTGCTGCGTAATGATCGATGTGGGGGGTCGCAAGCATGGCGACGTCGAACGAACTCGTCACTGTGCTCATCTCTCGCGTCGACCGCCCTTGTTTTTCCGCCTTAGCGTTGCCGCCCTGTTCGGTCAAGCTCCGTAGCAAACCCGCGAGGCACTCCGGTCTGACCCATCGGGCCATCCTCTGCTAGGCTCGCTCCGGTCCATGTTTCAACCGATGACTGAGCCTTCGGCCCCTGGCTCCGCATCATCGCTCTCGCGCGATGAGCGCATTGAGGAGCTCCGGGCTCTGATCGGCAAAGCCGATCCATCGGTCGCTCAGCTGACCGCTGGCATTCGGGATGTCACCTCCCGTCACTATGACCGGTTCGTCGTGCCGCTCATTCGCCAGCACTGGCCGGCAATGCTCCACGACCCATTTGCGGTGAAGATGCGCCTCGCTGCGTGCGATCTCTACGCGTCAGCGCCTTACACGGTGTTGTTTTGCGCACCCAAGAGGCCGCTCTCCGTGGCTCTGATCACCGGTATCGGGAACCGGCTCGTTTTGCCCAACGCCGTCCTCGCCCTCGCGGCACGCGCGGCCCTCAACCTTCTGGCTCGTGTAGCCCTTGCGGAACAACACCGACGCATCATTCTCATCGCAGCCTTCATCGCGATGATCGACCATGCGTTTGATCACTGCATGGATGACCCGCCTGAAGAGCGCGGCCGCAAGCTCCATGCGCTACTCGACGGCAAATGGGAGCCTGACACACCCGAGCTCAAGCTGACCCGTGCTCTGCAACAAGAGATGGAACGGGGTTTGGGGACCCGTGAGCGCGCGCCATTCGAGGCAGCGGTGCGAAAGCTCAAAGACTGGGTCGATTCCGAAGTTGCCGGGATGACGGGCGTTACCGACGCCACCGGTCTTGGACATCGGCTGGCGGGGATTGAAGGAACCATCGACGGCCTGTTGTTCCCAGTGCACCACTACGCAGGCGAGGGGGCGCGACAGTGGATGTACGAGGTCTCGCTATTCATACAAATGATGGACGACTACATCGATCTCGAGACCGACATGAAAGACGGGCGACTCACTCCGGTAATCTCCGGGGAGTGGACATTCGAGGACATAGCGCGCACCTGGCAAAAGACGACCAGCGGTATCGAAGCGCTCACTCGTGCTGGCGGACATGCTGCGCCTCACTACATCCGTTTTATTCGCGAAGCGTACGTGCTGATGCTCGGCGAGGTTCTTGAAGGGATGGCTTCGGGCCTTGCCGACTAGCGTTGCGCGTCGACAGACACACGTACCGCTCGCGCCTGCGGTCTTCATCACGGGCAAGGGCGGGGTTGGTAAGACCACCGTCGCGGCGGGCCTTGCGCTCGCAGCCGCAGAGGCAGACGGCGAAGCGGTCTACGTGGAGTTTGGAGACGGCACCAGCGGGCGACGGGTGCTCCGGAATCGGCCGAGTGGCCTCGAACACGTGGTGTTGGATCCGAGTCGCGCCGTAGCGAAGGCTGCAGCGCCCGTATTTGGGTCGCCTACGCTCGCCAAACTCGCTCTCGACAATTTTGCGATGCGGCCTGTGATCCGCGCCGCGCCAGCAATTCGGGAGCTGGGCGTGTTGGAGTTGGCCCGGCAGGTCGTAAAGGAACACCCCGGCAAGCGAGTCGTGTTCGACATGCCTGCAACCGGACACAGCGTGGCATGGCTCAAAGTCGCAAGGCAGGGACGCGAGCTCACCGGCCGAGGGCCGGTGCATGATTTGTGCGCGAGGCTCGAAGACGAGCTCGTCTCGCCAGGGAGTGCCTCCATCGTGGTCGTGACGCTTCCTGAGCGCCTAGTTTTGTGGGAGACGTTGGCTCTTTGCGAGACCGTCGAGAAGGAGGTGGGTCTTTCTGTAGATCGCCTCGTCGTGAATCGCGTGCCACAAGCGCCCCCGGAGAACGCGTTGAGCGATGCCCTATCCCTGTCGCGGGCTCCAGGCACGATCGGCGAGGCTGCACGACAGCTCGCAGAGCTTCTCTCCATCCGCGATACGGTACGCGAACAGGTCATGCAGGCGCTCGACGAGACTGTGCACCGCTACGGCGAAGAAAGGGGCGGCGATACGGGGCTGACCCTGCTACCGCTCGCCTCCAAGGATCCGACCGCGGCGACAGCGGCCGACTGGCTGCGAAGCGAGGGAGCCGCGTGAGCCATCCAGAAGTTATCGTGTGCGCCGGAGGCGGCGGGGTCGGCAAGACGACAGCCTCCGCCGCGTTTGCGCTTTCGCTAGCGAGGAGTGGACGCCGCGCATTGATCGTGAGCATCGATCCGGCCCGTCGGCTAGCAGATGCGATTGGTGTCGACCTCGGAACGCAAGCCCGTGAGGTCTTCGTGGAGTCGGGTAGCGGACGATTGTACGGGCTCATGCCCAATCCCGAAGACGCTTTGCGCACGTTCGTCGAGTTCCTATTCGAAGAGGAACCCGAGGCGCTCGAGCGACTTCTTCAAAACCGCCTCTACCAAGCTCTCGAAGCCGCGGTCCCGGGAATCCACGAGGTAGCGACGATCATGCTCACGTGGCGTGCCATCGTGGAACACGACGTCGACGCGGTCGTCATCGACACCGCACCGTCTCGAAATGCCGTCGACTTCATCAGTTACCCCAAACGCCTGGCAAAGCTCCTTGGCGGCCGTGCGGTCGGCTGGATGGCTGCGATCGGAAAGCGCGCCAGATTTGCCTCGCAAGAGGACAAGATGGGTCGCGTCGAGCAATTGCTGGTACGCGCGCTAGGACCCGTGGCGCGAGACGTAGCCGGTCTCTTCGCGGAGTTGGCGCTCGTTCGCAAGCGGTTCATCTTACTCAACGAGCACACCAGCGAGTTGTTGCTCCGACCCGAGACGCGCTATTTCCTGGTCGCCTCCCCTACTGCAGCAGCAAGAGACGATGTCGACTATCTGATCAAGAAACTCCGCACGCTTGAAACGACTCCACAGGCCATCATTCTCAATTCTGCATTCGCACCGGAACGCGATTGGGTCCACGTGCTCGAGGCCGCCGACGAGACGACCCCAGCCATCGACGAGGTGCTTGCCACACTGAACGAGGAGAGGGAAACGCGCCGGCGTGCTACCGATCGCATCACCCGAGCGTTCTCCAGGCGCCACCCGAGCTTGCTGAAGTTTCAGTTGCCATTCGTCGAGACCGTCGAGCCTCAAAGCATCGTGCACGCGCTTGCGCAGCACTTCGATACCTCTGCGCTGCTTGTTTCGTAGCCGGGAGAGCCGCTACCAGGTCTGGTTCCGCGCCCACTCCTTGAGTCGGACCATGCCTTGGGCGTAGGTGATTTCTGGGTGGTAACCGAGGTCTCGGCGGGCCGCGGAGATGTCATACCAATGCGCCGTCGAGAGCTGGCTCACCAGGAAACGAGTCACCGGAGGCTCGGACCTCAGGCGTAACGCTTTCCACACACCCTCGGCCACGGTGGCGGCGGAGCGGGCGACCCCGGTTGGGATCGTTCGGGTCACGGGCGGCAAGCGGGCGGCACAGAGCAGGTCGTTGATGAACTTCGGCGCCTCGAGCGGCTCGTCCTGAGTGATGAAATACGCCTTTCCCGCTACCGGAGAGGCCGTTGCGAGTCGATCGTAAGCCAAGAGATGAGCGCTGACCGCGTTGTCAATGTAGGTAGTATCGATGAGCTTCGGTGGACCGACCATTCGTAGGCGCCCTGCTTTGGCACGCTCCACGAGGCGTGGAAGCACCGAGGTGTCCCTTGGGCCCCAGACGAGATGTGGTCGGATTGCGACGGTAGATAGAGTATCGTCGTTGGCGGCCAGCACCTCCTGCTCGGCAAGCGCTTTCGTCGCCGGGTAGTGTGCTTCAAAATGGGTGGGATAGGGAGCTGACTCATCGACTCCGGTTACGGCGTCTCCGGCGTGCACGACGCTCGGTGTGCTTGTGTAGACCAGCTTTGGCACGCGAGGCTTTCTGCACGACTCGATCACATGGCGAGTTCCGAGCGTGTTAATGGCGAAGAAGTCTTCGTAGCGCCCCCAAAGATCGAGATGCGCTGCGGTGTGAAACACGCCGTCACACCCCTCGGTAGCCGTCGCGACAGCATCCTGGTCGCGAACGTCGCAACGAAGAAGCTCTACGCCCCATTCTCGAAGATCGGGGTAGTCGCCGCGGCAGAGTACTCGCACGGCTTCGCCCCGGTCGAGCAGCGCTCTCACGATCGAGCGACCGATGAAGCCCCCGCCACCCGTGACGAGGATCGTCATGCCAAACCTTTGGACTGCACCCAGCGCGCGAGTTTCTCCCGTCCGATCTTTGCATTGTGTCGAATGTCGACGGGAAAACTCGGATGCAGGGCGAAACGCGAGATGCGCCTCGCCTGAGGATGGGCCTTTGCAATCTGGCGAAGCTGACGTTCGATCCGCGGCCATTCACTCCGGTCGTGTTCAGGCTCGAGCTCGACGCACAGCGTCGGGCGGCCTTCAGGTCCGACGAGCGCCGATCGATAAACGGCGGGGTGTGCATCGAAGATCTTCTCGCATGGAACGGTAAACATCGTCGCATCATCGACGATCACGCGATGACTCTTGCGCCCACAAAACCAAAGGCGCCCCTCGCCATCGCGCCACCCTACATCGCCCATACGGTGCCAAACGGAGTCGCCGTCTCTGATCTTCGATAGCGCCGTGTTGTGCTCGTCCCCGAAATACTCCTCGGTGACCATAGGGCCTCGAACCGCAATCTCGCCGATCTCACCTGCTGGAACCTCGAGATCCCTCGAGAATGTCTGGATCGGCTCGTCGGTGATTCGGATGACCTTGACCTCGATGTCAGGCACCGGAGAGCCCACACAAACGCCGGCTCCTTTCTCGGTCTCAGCCCACGTCTTCGCGATGATTTGACGGCCCGGCAAACACGCCACGGGAAGCGATTCCGTGGCCCCGTAAGGAGGAAATACGTCGCCGTCGTCGGGCAACATGGCATGCCAACGGACAAGGGTCTGTGCGGGCATCGGCGCACCGGCGGCGATCACGCGACGCAGGGTCGGAAGCTTGGTTCCGTGACGCTCACCGTACCGCCCGACCGTGTTGAGCAGCGCAGGCGAGCCGAACATGGTGGTTACCCCGAACCGCTGAATCGGCTCGATGATTTTGTTTGGATCGACGTTAGCAGGCCGACTCGGATCCATATCCGGAATGACGGTCGTCATGCCGAGCGCCGGATCGAAGAGCGCGAAGAGTGGAAAGGTAGGCAGGTCGATCTCACCGGGCTCGATCGAAAACATCTCTCGAATCGCTCGCACCTGTGCGAGGAAGTTGCGATGCCGATAGACCGCACCCTTGGGCGGCCCCGTGCTGCCCGAAGTGAATAACACGGCCGCAACTTCGTCCCCTCCGGTCGGGAGAGGCCTATCGCCCACGGCCAGTCGTTCGGCGCCCAGCGCCTCGATGCCCGCGAGGGTGTGCTTCGCAAGGCCCCAGCCGCCCACGGTGACCGTACGCTCCACCGTCGCTCTCCCCCAACCGAGCGCAATGCGGGCTGCATGCGCGAGCGGAATTCCAATGAACGCGCTCGGCTGCGCGCGTGCGAGGCACGTGCTCAACCCGCGAATGCCGAGACCCGGGTCGATCATCACCGGCACCACCCCCGCCTTGAACATCCCAAACGTAAGCGCAAAGAGCTCAGGGCTGGGTCGCACCATGAGCGCGGCGCGATGACCACGCTCAATTCCGACGGCATGAAGCCCCGCCGCGATTCGGCTGCTACGCGCGTCGAGGTCCCGGTACGAAACTTCGGTGTAGGCGACTTTGCCTGCTTCGTCCCGTCGCTTCGTCGGGAAGAAGATCGCGGTCGTGTCTGGCTGAGCGGCTGCCATTTGCGGCAACACATCTGCGACCGTGGAAAGGCTGAGCGTCATGCAGAGACCCCCAGGAAGTTGCGCACCAGATGCTCGATCTCTTCTGGCGCGTCCTCGAGAACATAGTGACCACAGTCGGAGAACCGATAGACCTCTGCCTCGGGGAACGTGCTCTCCCACACCTTCAAGAAATGGTCGTCGAAGACAAAGTCACGCTCGCCCCAGCAAATCAGCATGGGCAGATCGCGGAACTGATGCAGGTGGTCGCCAACCTCGCGGACCACTGAGAAGCTCGGGTCGCTCTCCTCAAGCGGGATGTCCTGAACGAACCGGAGCACCGCGCGACGGTGGTCCCAGCTGTCGTAGGGCGCACAGAGCCCGTCGCGGATCTCCTTCGAAAGCTTGGTACGAGTGACGGCAAGCCATGTGGCGCCTCGGGCAAACGCGTTGAAACCACGAACCAAGAGAGCGCCCGCGTTGGTGTCGCGCGCCAACCGAAGTGAAGCCGGGAGGCGCTTGGTTGCCGGCATCGGAAACGCTGCAGTATTGAGGATCACCAAGCGTGCGACGAGATCCGGGTGCCTGTGCGCCCAACCCATCCCAATCATGCCGCCCCAGTCATGAACAGCGAGCGTGATGTCTCGAAGGCCGAGCCGCTCGACAAGATGCTCGACGTCGTCGATCCGCTCCACGAGGCGGTAGGAATAGGTGTCATCGTCCGGTTTGTCAGACTTCCCACAGCCGATGTGATCAGGTGCGACCACGCGATGGGTCGCACTAAGCGCCTTGATCAACCTGCGCCAATAGAATGACCAAGTAGGGTTTCCGTGAAGCATTAGCACCGGTGGCGCATCGCGATCGCCCTCGTCCACATAGTGCATCCGATGTCCACTCGGCAG
>JBFICQ010000105.1:0-11208 GCA_041581895.1 Polyangiales bacterium
GACCAACGAGTGCGTGTTGCGCACGCGTATACGACCGATTTCCCTACGTTTCAGGCCGGTGCGCTCGCGCAGCAAGCGACCGAGCTCGGAGGCCTTCAAGTCGTCGCTCTTGCCTACGTTGACATACAACGTCGCCGTCGGTAGCTCCTTCGCTCCGGATTCTACGGGCCTCTGAGGCTCGTCGTGGCCCGGTGCGGGTCGACTCGACGGTCGTCGACCGCGTCGTCGTTGCTTGGCTGCAACCTCGTCGATGTCTTCGCTGTCACCGAAAAACGCACCGAGAAGGCCAGCGAGCATCCGTTCAGCGTCGGGATGTGTCATGAGACGACGCGCCAAGGCGAGCCCGTTTTCCTTTGGCGGATGTGGATATGCGAGGTCAATCATCGCAATCCGATCCGCCTCGCGTCGTGTTTTGGCCTCACCCTCGCTTGGTAGCGTGCGTTCGACGGGAGAGATGCCGTACTGAAGCCGCAGATAGTACAGGATCCCGAGCTCGTTTGGGCCGACGAGCGAGATCGCCGTACCTGTACGTCCGGCGCGTCCGGTGCGGCCGGTACGGTGAACGTACTGCTCCACATTCTCGGGCAAGTGGAAGTTGATGACATGGGTGAGGTGCGACACGTCGATTCCGCGTGCAGCCACGTCAGTGGCGACCAAAAAACGAACCTCGTTCTGCCGAGTCTGCGCCAGCACCTGCTCCCTCTCTCGCTGTGGGCGATCACCGCTCAACCATTCAGCATTGAAGCCTGCGCGTTTCAGTGCGGCGGAGACCTCCTCCGTCTCCGCCTTCGTGTTGCAGAAGATCAGCGCGCTTTCCGGGTTTTCGATCTCAAGAATCGAGATCAGATTTCCCACCCGTCCCATTCCGCTCAGGAGATAGACGAAATGCTCGATTCCGAGCGCTCCGACGTGATCGCCTGACAGCCCGAGGAAAACCGGATCGCGCATGTGCTTCTCGGCCACACGCTTGATGGCGCGGTCGACCGTTGCAGAAAAAAGCAGGGTCTGGCGGTCGCTGGGTAGCCTTTCGATGATCGCGTTCAGCTCCTTGGCGAACCCCATCGAAAGCATTTCGTCTGCTTCGTCGAGGACCAAGACACGAAGGCGTGAGGGGGCGATCGTCCCGCGCTTCAGATGATCCAGCACGCGCCCAGGGGTCCCGCTGATGACGCGCGCGCCCTTCTTGAGCGCACTTACCTGGCGCTCCATCGACGCGCCGCCATAGACGGCAACGGTGTCCACGCCTCTGTGGGCCCCGAGCCTCGCAATCTCGCGAGCGCTTTGGAGCGCGAGCTCGCGTGTTGGCGCAAGAACGAGCGCTTGCTCGTTCCCGTCGATCGACATGAGTTTGTCCACCAGTGGGATACCGAAAGCGCCGGTCTTACCCGTTCCGGTGCGGGCTTGGACGATGACGTCCTTTCCGTCGACGATCAGTGAATACGAATCACGCTGAACCGGAGTCGGCGCATCCCAGCCCAGTTCTCCCAAAGCTTTGAGTACATCTGCATGCAAGCCAAGGTCTTCGAAGGTTTGGGGCTGGTCTGCGTCGGGCGCCTCTGTCATCTGGCGGTGTCCGTTTCGTTGGTTGGTTTCTGCTCTGGCAGCGACCCCAATGTGTCCGCCACTCGTTTTGCGAGCGGTGCATCTTCGCGCATGTAGCGTTGCAGGTTTAGCTCGACCCGGTGCCGGTACTTGTCGAGAAGGCTCACCTTGTCTTCGTCACATCGCTTGCGGAGCGCGTTGAGGCGAAGGTCCCAAGACTCGAAAACCTCTCGGAGCGCCGCCACATCGCTGACGTTACTCGAAAGGTATTCGAGGCGCACTTGGTCGAGGTCACCGTGGAGGACTCGGAGACCTTCGGCACAGTCTGCATCGAAGGTGTCGTCGCTCTCGGGCCAGAAAACCTGAGGAACGACCGACACGAAACCCACAACGACCAAATAGGAGAGGGCAATCGCGTAGATGCCTATCACCAACCTACGGCCGAGACGGCCCCGCTGTTCTTTTGGCTGCAATGAATCTCCTAATCAACCCGAGCTCGCGTAAAAAGCGGTCTGGTTGTACAGACCGCCCCGACCTCGGTCAAGACGGCGGGTCCTGGCCCTGCTCTCGCTTCTCGCGTCGCTTGCCCCAGTAGAACAGCCCGGCTCCCACACCGATCGTGAGAGCCACGACCGCTCCGCACATGACGTACCAGAGCAGATAGGTGAGGCCGCTGCCCATCTACTCAACAGACGAGCTTGTAGCCGACCCCATAGACGGTGAGGATGTGAACAGGACGATCGGGCTGGGGTTCGATTTTTCGGCGCAGCTTGACGATGAAGTTATCGACCGTTCGATTGTTTGGGCCCGCTTCGAGGCCCCAGATCTTCTCTAGGATCTCGTCGCGAGAAACCGGCTCGCCCTCTCGCTCCCACAAAAACTTTAGTAGCTCGACCTCGTAGAAGGACAAGTGCGTGGTGTTCGCTCCACGCGTCAACGTCTGCGACCCAGTCTCGACGTTCACCTCGCCGATCCGTATTTCGCTTTGAGAAGGGCGAATCGGGCGCCCAGACCGCCGAAAGAGCGCACGGATTCGAGCGACCAGCTCCCCGATTGAAAAGGGCTTCGTCACGTAGTCGTCTGCGCCAGCTTCTAGACCTCGGATCTTGTCCGACTCTTGGCTTCGGGCGGTCAGCATGAGAATGGGGACGAGGGGATCGTTGCGGCGAATCGTTTGGCACACCTGGTAGCCATTCATGTCGGGCAACATGAGGTCTAGAATGATGCAATCGACGTCTTCGGATGCTGCCAACTCGACGGCCTTTTCGCCCTTTGCGGTATGCACGACTCTGTAGCCCTCGAACCGAAGTGAGTCCGACAAGCCTAGCGCCAACGCGGGGTCGTCTTCGACGAGCAGAATGCCCCGTCCCTCATCCGTCATCGAAAGAACCATAACACCATCTCCGAGCCGAGGCCCCTCGCTAGGCAGCGGCTTCCTCGGGCCCGGCGATCGGCACCGAAAAACCGACCACGGCGCCTCCTCCTTGAGCATTCTTGGCCCAAGCGCGGCCGCCGTGCGCCTGCGCGATGTGCTGTACGAGAGACAATCCTATGCCGGACCCGCGTGTAGGAACCTCGTGCGCTCCTCGATAGAACCTTTCGAAGACGTGACGTAGCGCGTGCTTTGGGATACCGGGGCCGTGATCTCGCACGGCCACGTCCACGGTGGAGCGGCGTGGGGTCAGCTCGAGGTCCACTGGAGTCTGGCCGCCGTATTTCACTGCGTTGTCTAGAAGATTGATGATCGCCAACGCAATGGCCTCCTGGTCCATGAGGACCGGTGGAAGTTCGCCCGGAGTTAGCAACCGGACCTCCACTCCGTCCTGCTCGCCGCGGTAGCGGAAGGCGTCGAGCGCACGCCTGACCGCCTCACTGAGGTCGCCTCGCTTGAGCCGATAGGGACCTTTGCCGCCTTCGAGCGCGGAGAAGTCGAGAACGTTGTCGATCAACGACGTGAGTCTCTCGGACTCGCGGCAGATGATATCCAGATACTCGAGTCGTCGCTCGTCACTGGGCACCCGATCCGACCTCAACATGTCGGCGAACATTCTCACCACCGAAAGCGGCGTCTTTAGCTCGTGCGACACGTTGGCCATCAGCTCGCTCTTGAGCTGGTTGAGACGGCGCTCTTTCTCGGCTGCATAGATGAAGAAGATCGCGCCCAGCAAAATGATCGCGAACGACATGACCGGGAGTGCAACCTCCCCACGAAGACGCGAGCGACCCTGCGCCCGGAGCATCGCTGCCTGGCGAGGAGCGACCTGCAGGCGCCAGCGGTAAAGCGTGGTCGGGAAGCGATGGTCGACCGTGAACACTCCAGCCTCGGTGAGATCCGGACCGAAGACGCGTTGATTGCTTTCGTTCACGATGTTGTAGAGTGGGGTGGCCTCATCGGTGACGAACATTTTCGCGAACACCTCGTTCACGAGGTATTCCGTGTCGTGGTACGCAACCACGTACGTGATCTGTCCGTCCTCGGTCGCAAACGCTTTGTAGGAGAGCAGATAGCTCACGTCCTCGACTTGTTCGTGAAGGTGCCGAAGCTCGTCGGTCTCCAGATTCTTGAGGTCCATCGACTCGACCAAATACTGCCTGAAGACGCGCAGAAAGGCGCGCCGCGTCTTGCGATCCTGAGTGCTCGCCCATTGGAGCACGTCCCCATCGGCGTTTGCCAGCAAGACCGCTTTGACGCTGGGCGTCCGCGCCTTGGCCGGCGGAAGCCATCGCGCATCGATCGTGCTCGAGTCGTTTGGATCCACGAGCGCGAGCACGATGCTGTCTGCGAAGATGATGTAGTTCTCGATCCGTTCGACCCGTTGTTGCGCCACCGAGAAAAGCGACTGGACAATGGCGCTCTCTCCCAGCTGCGCATACTCACGAGCCGAGGAAACGGTGTAGTACCCAAGAATCGCTGCAGCGATCAGAATCGCGGGCACCAGGAAGAGGTACACGGCACGGAAGCGACTACCTTCCATTACTCGCGCTCGGCTCTGAGCGGGCGTGTCATCAAATCGACGACAGCCTTCAACGGTGACTTGTTCTCGTAGAGCATCGCATGCACTTCATCCGTGATCGGCATTTCGACTCCAACCTTTTCGGACAGAGCCTTGGCGCTCTTGGTCGTGCGAACGCCCTCTGCCACCATCTGCATGCTCCCCAAGATGTCTTCCAGTGATTTCCCCTGACCGATCTGTAGCCCCACATTGCGATTGCGGGATAAGTCCCCCGTGCATGTGAGCACCAGATCGCCCATCCCGGAGAGCCCGGCAAGGGTCAGCGGATTCGCGCCCCTGGCGAGTGCCAGGCGTGAGATCTCCGCGAGGCCGCGCGTGATCAAGCCCGCGCGCGTGTTGTGCCCAAAACCGAGCCCGTCTCCGATGCCTGCGGCGATGGCGACGACGTTTTTCAGCGCGCCGCCGAGCTCGACCCCAACGACGTCCTCGGTGCTGTAGACACGAAAACGCTCGGTCGTCAGCGCCTTCTGTGCTGCCGTCACGATGCCTTGGTTGCGCCCGGCGACGCAAACCGCCGTAGGAATCCCCGCGGCGACTTCCTTCGCAAAGCTCGGTCCCCCGAGATAGGTGAGCTGCGAATGGTGGGACTCTGGCAAGATGTCCTCGAACATCTCCGAAACGAGCATCAACGTTTCGTTTTCGATGCCTTTGATCGCACTCACAATGGGCACGCCAGTTTCCAGAAAAGGCGCGGCATCGGTCAGAACCTGCCTCAACCCGTGGGTCGGGACGACGCAGACGACGACATCGCTTTCGCTAAGCGCATACTCGAGGTCCGAAGTTGCCTCGAGCGTATCGGGGAGCCGGAAACCGGGGAGATAGGCCTGATTCTCCCGATTGGCTTGAATCGCTTCGGCCATTGCCGGACGTCGCGCCCACAGATGCGTGGGGTAGCCCTTGTTCGCCAGCAAGTGCGCAAGCGCGGTGCCCCACGAGCCCGCGCCAAGAACGGTCGTCTTCAGCACGCCCATGCTGGAAGCCTACCACGTCGGGTTTCCCGTGGGGGTGCCGGGGTGAGGACGACAGGCTTCCAGAACGTCAGTGACAGTGCCTATACGGGGGTTCTGTTACGGGCTCGGCTGCACGCTTCCGCTTTCGCCCTTGTCAGGGCGCGGGTCCGCCAGGTCGAGCGTTAGCGAATCCGGATCCGAAAGAGCGTTGGCGAGAACCGCGTCCATCTTGGAGACCGGCACGAACTCGAGCGTCTCGCGGATCTCCTCCGGCACCTCCTCGAGGTCGGCCGTATTTCTCTCCGGAATGATGACCCGTTTGATCCCTGCGCGGTGTGCGGCAAGGACCTTCTCCTTGATGCCACCCACCGGGAGAACCCGGCCACGCAGGGTGATTTCACCGGTCATTGCAACATCGTGCCGAACGTGGATGCCAGTCAGAAGAGAGACGAGCGCGGTCATAAGCGTCACGCCAGCGCTCGGCCCGTCTTTCGGCATGGCCCCTGCGGGAATGTGGATGTGGATATCGCTCTTTTCGAGAAAGTCTTCTGCAACGCCGAATGCCTGTGCACGGGTCCGCACATAGCTCATGGCGGTCTGGGCGGACTCCTTCATGACGTCGCCGAGCTGGCCCGTCAGCTGCAGCTTGCCGGTGCCGTGCATCTTCGTGCATTCGATGAAGAGGATCTCGCCGCCTACGGCAGTCCATGCGAGGCCCGTCGCCACCCCGGTCTCGGTGGTACGTTCCGCAACCTCCGAAGTGAACCGCGGCGGCCCGAGGTAGGGCCTAAGCGACTCTTCGTCCGAAATCGCCCAGGGTCCCTCTTCGCCTTCGGCGACCTTGACCGCAACGCCGCGAATGACGCTAGCGATCTGACGTTCGAGGTTACGCACGCCGGCTTCACGGGTGTAGTGGTCGATGATCGACTCGATCGCTGGATCTTCGAGCTTCACCGTGGCCGTATCGATGCCATGCTCACGGAGCTGCTTCGGCACGAGATGCACGCGCGCAATATCGAGCTTCTCCCGCCGCGTATAGCCGGGGATTTCGATGATCTCCATGCGGTCCTTGAGCGGCGCCGGGATGGTGTCGCCTACGTTGGCGGTGGCGATGAACATCACCTTCGAGAGGTCGTAGGGGATCTCGAGGTAATGGTCGCTGAAGGTGTCGTTCTGCTCGGGGTCCAGAACCTCGAGGAGAGCCGCAGCGGGGTCGCCCCGGAAGTCGTGTCCGATCTTGTCGATCTCGTCGAGCATGAACACGGGATTGACCGTGCTGGCCTTCTTCATACCTTGGATGATCTGGCCGGGCAGGGCGCCTACGTACGTTCGGCGGTGGCCGCGGATCGCGGCTTCGTCGTGGACACCGCCCAAGCTGATGCGGTGAAACTTGCGCCCGAGGGCTCGCGCCACCGAACGGCCGAGGGACGTCTTACCGACACCGGGGGGTCCGATGAGGCACAGAATTGGCCCCTTCTTGTCGGTCTTGAGCTTTCGAACGGCGAGGTATTCGACGATTCGCTTCTTGACCTTCTCGAGGCCCGAGTGGTCCTCGTCGAGTACCTTGCGGACCGCCGCGATGTCCATGTTGTCGGTGGTCTGCTTCGTCCACGGAATGTCGAGAATCCAGTCGATATAGGTGCGAACCACCGTGTACTCGGCGGAGCCGACCTGCATCTGCCGGAGACGCTTCAGTTGCTTGCGCGAGACCTTGTCGGCCTCGCTTGGGAGGTCTGCCTTGGCGATGCGCTCCTCGAGCACGTCGAGATCGCCTTGGTCGCCTTCTTCCTCGCCCAGCTCCTCCTTGATGGCCTTGAGTTGCTGGCGAAGCACGTACTCCCGCTGATTCTTCCCCATCTCCTCTTTGATCTGGGAGTTGATGCGCTCGCGCATCTTGAGGATCTCGAGTTGGCGGGTGAGGAGGCGCAACACTTTGCGAATGCGCTCTTTCGGGTCGAGCGTTTCGAGAAGCTGTGACTTCTCGTCGACCGGAGCGTCGAGGTTGGCGGCAACGAGGTCAGCGAGTTGGCCTCGCTCTTGGATCGAATCGATGAGGGACCCAGCCTCGCGCGGAAGCTCCGGCATGAGTTGGATCACCTGCTTGGCGATGTCCCGAAGGCTCATCGCCAGCGCTTCGCTCTCGACGTCTTCGGCCGGCACCTCCGGCAGGCGCGTCACCCGAGCCTTGATGTAGGGCTCCTTCGTGATGACCTGCTCAAGCCGAATCCGAACCAGCCCTTGCAAAATTAAACTGTAATTACCCGAGCTGTGCTTGAGCGCCTTGAGGACCCGTGCGGCGACGCCGACGGGGTACAGGTCATCCTGACCGGGGTCATCGGTGGAGGGGTCCCGCTGGGCAACGATGGCGATAATCGGTTGATCGAGGTTTTCGATGTCCTCGACCAGCGCCACGGACTTCTCGCGGCCGACGTCGAAAGGCGCCACTGCCGCCGGAAACAGCACCGCGTTCCGGATCGGCAGCACGGGAAGCTGTTCGCCGAACTCAATTTCGCCCGTATCGGGAGGCGGCATCGATGTGATGGTCTCGTCGTCGCTCATGCGCTCGTTCTACTCCAACTCGGTGAAAACCCAAGTTTTTCTAAGTACTGTGCCGAACATAGCCACGCACCATTTCCATGGCAAGGCTTCCTCCGCTGGGGACCTGGGGCTTGGGTGCGCCAAAAGCCCCTCGAACCCCCTCAAGGAGCTCAAAAGATCGCTCCCTAGATGCAGACGCGGTCGCGTCCCGTGCGCTTGGCTTCGAACAATCTCTCGTCGGCGGCTTTGAGGATATCATCGGCTTCTTCGTAGTGCGCCTGCCATTCAGCGACCCCCACGCTAACCGTGATATCCACGCGGGTTCCCTCGAATTCGAATCGAGTGTCTCGGATGAGACGGTTGATCTTCCCGGCGAGCGCACCGGCACCTTCGAGATCCACCTCCGGAGTGATCAACGCGAATTCCTCGCCACCGATCCGGGCGATGACGTCGTTTCGACGAAGGCGGCCGAGCATCACCCCAGCGAGTTGTCTTAGAATGGCGTCGCCTGCCAAGTGGCCGAGCTTGTCATTGACGCGCTTGAAATGGTCGATGTCGAAGACCAGGAGCGAAAACGTGCGCTTGTAGCGTTTGGCGCGCGCGACCTCTTTGTCGAGCATTTCGTCGAAATACCGTTTGTTGTGAAGTTGGGTCAGGCCATCGGTCGTCATCAATCGATAGACCTCTTCGTGGTACTTCATCTCGATATCATCGCCGACGATGAATTTCATGATCGTGCGACCCACCTTCAGTTGATCGCCGTGCCGGAGACGCCCTTCGTCTGCGACTAGGTCATCGTTGACGTAGGTACCGTTGGTCGACTCCAAGTCACGAACGCGAAAGTCGCCTTCGTGAAAACGGATGCGGCAGTGATTTCGGGAGATGCTCTCCTGGTCGATGTGAACCTCGCACTGCGGAGAACGACCGATGATCAAGGGTTCAGTGCCGACGTGAACGCGACGGCCGAGATCGTGTCCGTAAATGACGATCAACAAGCCGCTGTCGTTCGTCTGCTTTGGAGCGCGTGCGACCGTTGCTTCGGTCAGCACCGTCTGGCTCGGATTGGTCGTCTGATCCTCGAACTGCACCCCTTCACTATACAGCGGCTCAGCAGAAGGCGTTAAATCCGCGGCCTGCGTTTCAGTGAGAACGGACTCGGAGGCCGTTGGGTTTGTTGACCCCGCCTAGGGGCTCTCTTAGCGTAGGTATGTGCGTCACGCGTCTTCTCACTCGTGGGTGTGGGGATCGGGTATCCTCGCCCTCGTCTTGGGTACCCCGCTTGCTTTGCTGGCGAGCCCGCCCTCGGCTCACCGAGCCTCGACCAAGCTAGCGACCGCCCTAACGCCGCCTTTCGCCGACGTAGAGATCGATCGCGCGCGACCGATGGGTGAACGGTGGGTGGTGCCCAGGCGTGACGGAACGCGCGCAGTGCTCACGGTCGACCACGACTTGCAAAGCTACATCCAGCAGCTTTTTCGAAAGTACGACGTCCCCGCGGGAGGCTTGGTCGCGATCGAGCCGCAGACCGGACGCGTGCTCGCCTACGTCGGCTACGAGGCAGGGAAGGGCGACAGCATGGACGTCGTTACCGATCCCACGCCACCGGCCGCTTCGGTATTTAAGATCATCACCGCTTCCGCCCTCCTCGACGCTGGTGTGAAATCAACGACCTCGGTTTGCTACGGCGGCGGAATGCGTAGCCTCAACTCGGCCGACCTCGTCGATAGCAAGACTCGCGACAGGTGGTGTGCAACTCTTGCCGACGCCCTCGGATATTCGATCAACGCGATTTTCGCCAAGCTCGCAGATCGACACTTGAATCACGCGCGGATGGCTCAATACGTGTCCGCGTTCGGATTTGGCCAGCGCTTGCCGTTTGATTTGCCAGCGTCGCCAAGTCCCGCCGAAGTCCCGCAGAGCAGGCTCGAACGTGCGCGGATGGCAGCGGGTTTTTGGCACAGTCAGCTCTCGCCTCTTCATGGCGCCTTGCTCGCCTCGACGATCGCGAACGATGGAGGCATGCCCTACGCGGCGATCGTCGATCGAATCGAAAGCTCGAGCGGGCAGACTCTCTACCGACACTCCCCGCAGACGTTCCGCCAGGTCGTACCCCGGGCAACCGCGAAGCGAGCTGGCGAAATGATGACCCGCACCGTCACGCACGGCACGGCCAAGAAGGCCTTTTGGGACTCTAGGGGACGACCCTTCCTCCCGGGCATCAGCGTTGCGGGCAAGACCGGCACCCTCAGCCGAAGCAATCCCTACCGTCGCTACACCTGGTGGGTTGGCTATGCTCCCGTCGACGATCCGAAAATCGCTGTCGCGAGCTTGGTGGTGAATGAGCCCAAGTGGCGGATCAAAGCCAGCTACGTTGCGCGAGAAGCGCTGCGCGAGTACTTGATCGAGTAGCTCCGTTTACTCCAACTCGTCCAGCCAGTCGCCGTTTTCGAACCACTCCTTGCGGAGCTCCGTCAGTATGCCCGTGCCTTCGAACGCATCGATGAAATTGTCGATGAGGTTGTAGAACTTCGGGTCCTTTGCAGATACCGCGATCCCGATTGGCTCGACCGAAAGCGGCTCAGCCAGCGTCACGAGACCGGAGTCAGGGTTGCGCAGCACTGCCAGAACGCAGGCCGGCATGTCAGCGACCATCGCATCGGCCTCTCCGCTCAGCACCTTCTTCACACCCATCTTGTAGTTGTCTATCGGTATGAATTTGGCCTTCGGCATGTACCGCTTGATGAACGCCGCACTCGTCGACCTCGCCAACGCAACGAAGGTGACTTCACGGCTGTTGATGTCCTCGACGGTTTCGGCCCTGGCGAGCGCCTTCGAGGTTGTAAGGAGCGACTTCCCGGAGATCAAGTAGGGGCCGATGAACAGGAAGTCCTTCGTGCGCTCCGGGGTGATATCCACTCCCGACATCACCAGATCGACCTTGCCTTTCTTGAGGGCGCCAAGCAGCTGGCCAAACCGCATTTCGACGACTTTGAGCTCGAGACCGAGCGCATGTGCGAGGCCCTCTGCAAGGTCGACTTCCAACCCCATCATTTCGCCGGCCTTGTTTCTTGCGTTGAGGGGAGGTTGGTCGGCCGTCATCCCCACGCGAAGCTCGCCGCTCTTGAGGACGCGGTCGAGGACAGGCGACTGCGCCGTTGCATCGA
>JBFICQ010000106.1:0-11135 GCA_041581895.1 Polyangiales bacterium
CGCCTTTTCGATACGCCGAGCCCGAAGGAGGCCCCGCGTGGGAGGTGGTCGACGCGGACTTCGTGTCTCTCGACAGCGGCACGGGCCTGGTTCATCTGGCCCCCGCGTTCGGCGAGGACGACTTCCGTGTCTGCAAAGACAAAGGAATGGGCTTTTTGCAACTGGTCAATCCCGACGGCACGTTCCCAGTGACCGTGACCCACTTTGCGGGGCGGTTCTGCAAGGAGGCCGATCGGGACATCATTCGCAACCTTCGATCGCGCGGATTGCTCTTCAAAGAAGAGGTTTACCGGCACGATTACCCGTTTTGCTGGCGTGCGATGGACGACCCTCTGATTCAGTACGCCCGACGCTCGTGGTTCATCCGCACCACCCAAGAGATCGAGCGCGTAAAAGAGAACAACCGCGCTATCCACTGGGAGCCCGAGCACATCAAGAGCGGGCGCATGGGGCAGTTCCTCGAGGGCAACGTCGATTGGGCGCTGTCGCGGGAGCGGTTTTGGGGGACGCCCCTTCCGATCTGGGTCAACGACGAGACGGGCGCCGTGGAGTCGGTGGGCTCGGTGGCCGAGATTCTCGAGCGCAATCCCGGTGCGTTCGCGCACTTCGAGAAGGCCAAGGCCAAGGACCCTTCCCTTCAAGATCACCTGATGGTTCACAAGCCGTGGATCGACGAAGTGACCTGGGTAAAGAACGATGAGCCGGGGGTCTACCGACGCGTGCCCGAGGTCATCGACTGCTGGTTCGATTCGGGATGTATGCCCTTTGCGCAGTGGGGGTATCCGCACCATCGCCAAGAAGAGTTTCAGCGTTCGTTTCCCGCCGACTTCATCACCGAAGCGGTCGACCAGACGCGCGGCTGGTTTTACTCGTTGATGACGATCAGCACCCTTATGTTCCCCGAGCGCACGGTGCCCCACCCTTTCAGAAACTGCGTGGTGATGGGGATCATCACCGACGAAAAAGGAAAGAAGCTCAGCAAGCGCGACAAGAACTACACCGACCCCCTGGTGCTGATGGATCGGGTTGGCGCCGACGCGGTGCGTTGGGCGCTCTACGCGGGAACGGTGCCCGGGCAGAATACCCGCTTCTTCGACAACGCCGCGACCGACGCGGTGCGCGAGTTTCTGCTCAAGATTTGGAACGTCTACAGCTTTTTCGTCACCTACGCGAACATCGATGGGTGGACGCCGACCGCCAAGCGGCCAGCGCTGTCGGAGCGTTCGGACATGGACCGCTGGGTTCTCGCAGAGCTCGACGCGACGGTGCGAGCCGTTCGCCGTGAGCTCGATGACTACAAGAGCCACATGGCCGTTCGGCATCTACTTTCGTTCGTCGACGGCCTTTCGAACTGGTATGTACGGCGAAGCCGAGCACGGTTTTGGGCTAGCGACGATACGGCGGACAAGCGAGCTGCATTCAGCACGCTTTACGAGGCACTGGTCGATCTGACCAAGCTCGCCGCTCCGTTCACTCCATTCATCACCGAAACCCTCTTTCAGAACTTGGTGTGCAAGCACGACCCTTCCGCGCCCGAATCGGTGCATCTGGCCTCGTTCCCCGAGCCCGACGATGCCCGCGTGGAGGACGCGCTTCGCCAAACCGTCGAGCGCGTTCGCAATGTCGTCAATCTCGGCCAGCGCGTCCGGAACGAGAACAAGCTCAAAGTCCGTCAGCCCTTGTCCGAGGCGATCGTCGTCGTTGCCGACGATGGTGAACGCAAAGCGATCGACGGCTTTTCGGAGGCGATTCGCGAGGAGCTCAACGTGCGGTCCCTCGGCTTTACCCAGGAGCCGGGAAAGTATGTCGAGTTCGAGCTCGTGCCGAATTTCCGCGTCCTCGGCCCAAAGCTCGGCAAGCAAGTTCCCGCATGCAAGAAGGCACTCGCCGAAGCCGACGGCTCCGCGCTCTATGCCGAGATGGAAGCCAATCAGAGAATCCGTGTCGAGCTTCCCGAGGGCCCAATCGAGCTCACTCCGGATGAAGTCGAGGTCCGGCTCAGCGCTCGCGAAGACTTCGCCGCGGCGTCGGGGGGCGGCCAAGTCGTCGTGCTCGACACGCGCATCGACGACGACCTACGCCGTGAGGGCATGGCGCGCGAGGTGATCAACCGCATTCAGCGCGCCCGAAAGACGATGGACCTCCCCTACGAGGCCCGAATCGAAGTCACTTGGAAGAGCGGCGGCGAGGTTGCGCAGGCGATCGAGGAATACGCCGAGCGCATTGCAGGCGAAACCCTAGCCACACGCTTCGAGCCCGGCGATGCTGAGGGCGATACGGTCGAAGAAACCGAGATCGAAGGCACGCCGCTCCGGCTGGGCATCACCAAGGCATGACACGGCTGCCTTCTCTCCAGCGGCTCCACAGCGCCGCGACCAGCCCGAGCGCCAGGATGCCAAGCGCCTGCGATGTGCTGAGCCCTAGAATTTCTCCACGTTCGTCCGCGCGCCAGAACTCCAGCACGAACCGCAGGATCGCGTAGAGCCCGAGAAAGGCGAGCATCACCTGACCTTGGAATCTCTTTTTCGGTCGGAGCCAAAGCAGGTATCCGGCGATCAGGGCGCAACCGATGGCCTCGTAGAGTTGAGTCGGGTGAACGGGTAGCGACTCGACTCCAGGTTGCGGCAGCAACCCCGCGCGCCACTGGGATTCGCTTGCCGGCGAAAACGCGGGGAAGCGTAGGCCGAGGAAGCTCTCCGTGTGGGTACCGAAGCAGCAGCCACCAAGAAAGCATCCGATACGTCCGAAGATCAAGCCGACGCAGATGCCGATTGCGGCGATGTCCACACCCTGGCGCAAGGGGACGCCTTCGCGCCTCACGAACCAAACCCCAAAAACCGACGCCGCGATCAGGCCTCCGTAGTATGCGAGCCCGCCGCGCCAAAACGCCGCCCAGGCGAAGCAATCGCGCTCCGACGGTTGGCAGATCTCGCGAGCCGCGTTCCAGATTCCTTCTGCCTCGCGACATTGCGCGGGTGTGATCCGCCACGCCACTTGTGCCGGGTCGGTGCACAGATGCACGTAGTCCCAAAAATAACCGTCTGCGAAGACGTGCAATACGCGCGCGCCGATCACCCCGAAGATCACCGAGAAGAGACCTAGGTCGATGAAAGTGTTGGGGTCGATGCCCTCTTGCTTCGCGAGGCGTGCGCAGAGCCAGGTGGCCACGGCAAAACCGACCAGAAGCATCGTGAAGTATGCCGGGATGGGTTCTCCGAAAATCTCCGCAAGGGTCGGAAACATTCAGCGCGACCCTAGCACGAGTGCCTATGCGGCTGGCTGCGCGGCTCGTTCAGGTGCGCGCTTTCCGTCGATGAAGCCGTCGATCAGAATCAAAGCGACGCCGATCGTAATCCACGCGTCGGCAACATTGAACGTAGGGTAGGCCCACCTGTCGTTCAGGTGAAACCGGATGAAGTCGACGACGTACCCGAATCTCACGCGGTCGACGAAGTTCCCGATCGCGCCTGCGACGATCAGGGGAACGCTCCACGCGAAGAGCGCGCCACCTCGACCCGTTGCAAACATCCAAAGCAGCAACACGACCGCGCCCACGGCGGCGACGTAGAAAACCCCCTTGCGGATCAACGAGGGCATGCTGCGCATGAAGCCAAAAGCGGCGCCGCAATTCTCCGCGTATCGGAACTCGAGGTAGCGATCGATGAGCACCACCGGCGGACGCTGGGTCCGCTGCTGGCGGATATGGCCGTACTCATCGGGCTCGCAGACTGGCTTCGAGGGTTGCGCGGAAGGCTGGGATAGGCGGTCGAGCGCCCAGTGCTTGGTGCCGAGGTCGACCCCCGCAAGAACCGCTGTCGCGATCAGGCAGAGCAACAGGGCCTTCCGAGAACGAGGAGCGCGGGGCACGGCGCCGGACTCTAACAGTCAGACCTCGCCGGTCAAATTCGGCTAGTTGTGGGCTATTTCTTGGAAGAGGAGACCGCCCCGTGTGCGAGCCGTCGCCCCTCTCGCAGATGCCGAAACGCCCCGATGCCCCATCGGGTTGCAAAGTAGAGAGGGATTCCTGTGACCAGCCCAAGGATGAAGCCTCCGACCCAAAGCTCGTCGCCGGTGCTGAGCAACACCCGGCCTGCATCCATCCAGAACTCGAGGTCCAGAAGTCGCGTGAGCCCCGTTTCCTTTAGGGCGTGACCCGTCTCTCCGAGCCATGCCTTGATGGTGTCACGCGTCACCACGCGCCCGCCGTCCTCGGGATGAAGGAGCGTCGCCCCTACGCTCCAAGTCGCATAGTAGAGCGGCACGGCGGTGAACGGATTGCTGATGAATAGGATCGGGATGCCAGAAACTTTGTTGGCCCTCAGCAGGGTAGCGACCAGGAGGTAGAAGATGATCTGAAGCCCTAGGGTCGGTGTGAATGCGATCATTGCGCCGATGAAGACGCCCCAAGCGATGCGATGAGGCGTGTCGTCGAGGTGCAAGATGCTGTGAAAGACGATCTGCTGGAAGCGTCGCCAAAGCTCGGTGGCGTTCATTTGGCTCGACCCCAGCCACCGCCGCCCGGCGTTTCGATGCGCAACACGTCCCCTGGCGAAACCTCGACCGATACCCGATGGGGAAGCTCTTTGCCGTTCAGTAGATTCATGCCTGGGGCCCCAGGGCCGCCGCCGCGCATACCATAGGGCCGTGTCACGCGCCGCTCGGACAACACGGAAACCCGCATCCTTGCGAGAAACTCCAACTCACGAACGAGGCCTTCGCCGCCTCGATGCATCCCCTCGCCGCCCGAGCCTTGGCGAAGCGCGAAGCGCCGAATCCGAACCGGAAAGCGGGTTTCGAGGATCTCCGGATCGGTACACTTCGAGTTGGTCATGTGGGTATGCACTCCGGAGGCGCCGGCGCGATTGGCGGTAGCTCCCGCCCCACCGCCCAAGGTCTCGTAATACGCGAGATGGTCGTCTCCGAAAGTGAGGTTATTCATCGTACCCTGGCTTGCGGCACCTAGCCCCAGCGCTCCAAACAGCACATCGACGATGCGCTGCGATGTTTCGACGTTTCCGGCTGCGACGGCCCGCCAAGGCTCGGGTGCGAGGAGCGAGCCCTCGGGAATTCGGATCACGACTGGGCGTAGGCAGCCGCTGTTCAGGGGGATCGGCTTGCCCACCAACACGCGCAACACGTAGAGAACCGCAGCGACGGTCACGGCTTTCGGCGTATTGAGGTTGTCGTCGACTGCACGATCGGTCCCCTCGAAGTCGATCTCCATAGAGCCCCCGCTCACGGTGACACGCACTGCAATGCACGTGCCGTCGTCGAGTCGATCGTGAAAGGAATGAACCCCGTCATCGAGGCGCTCGATGGCATGCGTGGTGAGATCGGCCGCGTTGTCTTGAATGTGTTGCATGTAGGCCGCAACGACCTTCAGGCCGTATCGGTTGAGCAGGTCGGCGAGCAGCTGCACTCCTTTCTCGTTGGCGGCGATCTGGGCTTGGAGGTCCGCAAGATTGTCGTTCGGCCTGCGGGCGGGGTGTGCACCGGTCGTCAGCACCTGCCTGAGAAGCGGCTCGTCGAGCTGACCGCCCTCGACGATCTTGAGGCTCTGAAAAACGACTCCCTCTTCGTCGAGACGCTTGGAAAAAGGCGGCATGGAGCCCGGGGTAAGCCCCCCGACGTCCGCGTGGTGACCCCGGGACGCTACGACGAACTGAAGACATTCCGCGTCGTCGTGCACCGGTGTCACCACGGTGATGTCCGGCAGGTGGGAACCCCCGGCGGCCGGGTCGTTGGTGACGTAGACCTCTCCCGGGCGCGTGCTCGGATGGGCGGAGAGCACGGCCCGGACCGACTCGCCCATCGCACCGAGATGAACCGGTATGTGAGGCGCGTTCGCCACCAGGCCGCCTTCTGCGTCGAAGACTGCGCAGGAGAAGTCCAAGCGGTCTCGGATGTTGGTGCTGATCGCGGTGCGTTGGAGCACTACTCCCATCTGCTCCGCGATCGACTTGAACTGGTTGTTGAAGACCTCGAGAAGCACGGGATCGACCCGCGTGTCGGCCGTTTCGCCATTCCCTTGGGTGCCCATGTCGCGCAGCACCAGGTAGTCGCGGGAGTCACGGACCCCGACGAACCCCTCCTCGATCACGACAGTGCCGGTCTCGTCGAGCACGATTGCGGGCCCCCGAACCTCCGTGTCGATCGGAAAATCCTCTCGTTTGTAGAGCGGGGCCTCGACCATGGCATCACCGGACCAAAGGGTCGTCGAACGTTCGGGCTGGCCGCTTCCAAGCTCAATGACCGGCAGGGAGGGTTTCTGACCCGTTAGCTCGACCCGTACTCGTAGCGTCGCGACCTCGATGGGATGCTCTGGTCGCGTGTATCCAAACTCCATGCGATGTCTTGCTTCGAATGCGCGACGCATGTCGGGCGGTTCGGCGAGCTCTACGGTAAGCGCCGTTTCGGTGCCCCGATATCGAAGCGCCACGCGTCTGCTGACTGCCCACTGCGACTCGGAGTCGGCATCCCGAGCCAGCGCAGACTGCCCGGCGCTCGCGAGCTGCAGAAACGCACTCTCCCAATCGGAGACCGCGATCGTCTCGAGATCGACGCGGCCCGCGTCACGCTCGCCGTGCCATTCGAAGTTGGCGACACCCATTCCAAATGCGGAAAGCGCGCCCGCATACGGATGGAACACGAGCTTCCGGATACCCAGACGCCGCGCGACCAAGCAGGCATACTGCCCTCCGGCTCCGCCAAACACGATCATGGCGTGCGTGCGGACATCGTGGCCGCGGCCGACCGAAACCCGTTGAATAGCGGCCGCCATGTTCTCGACGGCAATGCGCAGGAATCCGCGCGCGACTTCCAACGGGCTCTTCGTCATTCCTCGGGTGGCCAAGGCGTCGGCGACCTCGCGAAGCTTCTCCCGTGCTCGCTCGTTCTCCAGCGCGAACGGGAATCGATCCTGCGCGATCCGCCCGAGACTGAGCGAGACGTCGGTGAGGGTGAGGTCTTCGGCCTCCGGGCGGCCGTAGCAAAGAGGGCCTGGGTCTGCACCGGCGCTCGCGGGGCCGACGATCATTCGCTGACCTTCGAGGGCACAGATCGACCCGCCGCCTGCGGCAACCGTGTGGAGTTCGATCATCGGGGCTCGAATCCGAATCCCGGCGATTTGGGTCTCGAACACGCGGGTCACCTCTCCGGCGTAGCGAGACACGTCGGTCGATGTGCCCCCCATGTCAAAGCCGATCACCTCGTCGAGGTCGAGCTCGTCGGCCACAGCGCTCGTCGCGACGGCTCCGGCTGCGGGCCCCGAGAGCACCGCATTGCGCCCAATGAAGTGCGATGCGTCTACCAAGCCGCCGTTGCTCTGCATCATTCGCAACCGACCCGACCCGAGATGCTGCTCGAGCTCTGCCATGTAGTGCGTGAGAAGCGGCGTGAGATAGGCGTTGGCGGCCGTCGTGTCCGTTCTACCGAGAAGCCCGAGCTCGTTCGAAACTCGATGGGATGCCGACACGTGATCGAATCCGACTGCGGAGGCGATCTCGGCGACCTGATCCTCCAAAGCCCCGTTGCGGTACGAGTGCATCAAAGCAACTGCCACCGACCGCGCACCCTTGGCTCGTGCGCGTTCTAGGGCAGCCCGAAGGGTCTCGCCGTCGAGCGGCTGCATGATGTGGCCATCGGCGTTCATCCTGGCGTCCACCTCGACCACCCAGCTCGGAAGCACCGGCGGCTTCTCGATGTCCAAGGCAAACAGGTCCGGGCGTGTCTGATCCGCAATCCGAGTGAGGTCTCCAAGACCCCGATCGGCGATGAGGACGCAAGGACAACCCCTTCGCTCGAGGAGCGCGTTGGTGGCCAGAGTCGTGCCCATTCGGATTTCGGCGGGAGGCACCGGGTCATCGGCACCTAACGCGAGAAGCTGGCGAATCCCGATGAGGGGCGCCTCGTCCGACGAGAGGACCTTCGCCACCCGAAGGGCTCCCGAGCCCGGATCGCGGTGGATGCAGTCGGTGAAGGTACCGCCGCGATCGATCCAGAATTGATGCCGGGGAGCGCGGTGGGCCATCGGACGATGCATCGAAGCACGGCGGCGGAAGTGGTCAAGAAAGCCCGAGCGATCGGCGGGCCTGCGGCTCCAAACCACCCCAAGAGGTTACAGAATGTCGAAAATCGAGTACTTATCTCCGCGTGAAGTCTCTATTTTTTGGTTTTCAAATGGCTTTCGTGGACTTATACAACCGACCGAGTCAAGGAACGTAGCAGGGCGATGGCCACGGAAGAATTCACTGTTTCGTCCGTGATACCCGCAAGTCCAAACCGTATCTATTCCGCGTGGATGGACGAGCGCCACCACAGCGCGTTTACCGGCGCGCGGGCTACGGTGGACCCCTGGGTAGGCGGGCGAGTCGTAGCGCACGATGGCTTCGTGGACGCAACGCACGTGTATTTGGTGACCGGCAGCCGCATCGCCATGACCTGGCGCACCCGGGATTTCCCGGAGGGCTCCAACGACTCGCGCGTGGATATCACGTTTGAACCCGTTGCCGGAGGGACCAAAATCGAGATCACCCATACGGAGATTCCCGAGGGCCTCGGGTCGGCCTGCCGCCAGCTTTGGCGAAGCCATTACCTCGACCCGATGAGGAAGTACTTCGCCAAGCCGGGGGCGATGCGTGCCGCGTACACCGCCGCGAAAAAGGCAGGCCACCTCCCTCTCTCCGGCATCAAAGCAAGTCGCCCGGCGCCGCGCCGTCCGTTCGTTCCCGCGGCTCAGCCCGCCATCGAAGAAGGGGAAGTCGAAGAGGAGCAAAGGCCGAAGAAGGCCAGGCCTCGCGTCGAATCCAAAGCGATCGACCTGCGCGAGCTCGCACGTGCGCAAGCGATGGCGCGAAAGGAGGCCGCTCGAAAGAAAGCTGAGGCGAAGCGAAAAGCCGAGTCGGTGCGGAAAGCGGCCGAGGCTGCTCGCAAGAAGGCCGAGGCGAGGCGCAAAGCCGAGCAATTGAGGCAAGAGCGCGCCGAGGCAAAGCGCAAGGCTGCCGAAAAGAGGCAAGCTGCTCTCGAAAAGAAGAGAGCGGCGGCAAAGAAGAAGGCCGCTCAAAAGAAGAAAGCCGAGGCGCTCAAGCGCAAGAAGGCGGCGCAAAAGAAGAAAGCCGAGGCGCTCAAGCGCAAGAAGGCGGCGCAAAAGAAGAAAGCCGAGGCGCTCAGGCGCAAGAAGGCGGCTGCCAAGAAAAAGGCAGCTGCGAAAAAGAGAGCAGCATCGAAGAAGAGGGCGTCGTCGAGGCGACGTACCACCGCCAAGAGGCGCTCACCGCAGAAAAAGAGGCGCGCGCCGAAGAAGACGACCAAGCGAAGAGCAGCGAAACGCCGCACATCGACCAAGAAAGTCAGACGCAAGCCGACCAAGAAGAGGGCGGCGCCAAAGCGCAAGGGCACCAAGAAGAGGGCGGCGCCAAAGCGCAAGGGCACCAAGAAGAGGGCGGCGCCAAAGCGCAAGGGCACCAAGAGGAGAGCGGCGCCGACCCGCAAACGCCGACCCGCAAAAAAATCGAAACGAGCGACCAAAGCGCGTGGCAAGCGCAAGCCCAAACGCCGGCGCTAGCTGAGCGGCGATTCGGCTTGACGGCGAATGGCGTCGATCATCGACTCGAGGGGTTTGTGGTCGGCGCGCCGTTCGATAATGGTGAGCTCTCCGAGCGCGAGGTCTCGCGAAGTTGCCTCGAGCCACCGTTGCATGGCTTCGTCAGCCGGAAGGCGATCCATGCTGCGTCCGGGCAGCGCCAATGCGGCCGTGGCGAGCTTTGTCTCGCTGACGGCCTTGGCGATCAGCGCACAAGACTCCGAGGCGCTTCGCCCATCGAAGGCGTCGCTTGGACCGAGCCCGAACAGCAGCAAGCGCTCGGCTTTCAGCTTAGGAAGTGTAATCGCCCAACCTTTTTCCCCGAAGGTGCCTCGAAGGTCGCCCGACGCGAGCCGCCGCGAAAGCGCCCCGCAAAGCCTCCAATCGACCAGACCCGCAGGGCCTCGCAGCGGTCGCTCGTCTTCGAAGAACGGCAGAATGATCACGTCGGTTTGGAGCGCGTCCAAGCTCGCTCTCTCGGGAGCAATGAAGTCATACGCGATCACGACTTTCCCAACTCTGTTGCAATCCGGTCGAGCACGCCGTTTACGAACGCGCCGCTACCCTCCGAGCCGAACCGTTTGGCGAGCTCGACCGCTTCGTTGAGGGTGACTCGCTTCGGAATGTCTTGCATGTCGCGCAGCTCGACGATCGCCACGCGAAGGACGTTGCGATCGACGATCGGCATCCGTTCGAGACGCCAGTGGTGGCTCGAAACCCGAATGAGGTCGTCGACCGCATCTTGATGCGTAGCGTAGCTGCGGACGATCTCGTTGGCGAACTCGGTCTGTTCGCCCGCCAAGCTCGGATCGGCCAGGTGGCCCCAGTATGCTTTGATCGCTTGGGCGCCACTCACGCCCGCGACATCCATGGCGTAGAGGATGCGCAGCGCAGCCTCACGGCCTTTGCGTCGGGATCCCATCGTTCGCGAGCCTTCGGTCGAAAAGGACCATCTCGATGGCAGTCAACGCTGCGTCACGTCCCTTGTTGCCGCGCGAGCCTCCTGCGCGCTCAAGCGCTTGCTCCTCGGTGTCGGTGGTCAAGACCCCAAAAACGACCGGCAGACCTGTGTCTAACATGACGCGAAGGAGACCCCGCGCCGCGCCGTCACACACATAGTCGAAGTGAGGCGTACCACCTCGAATCACCGCTCCAAGTGCGATGATCGCATCGAAGCGACCGCTCAGAGCGAGCTGTCGAGCCGCGTAGGAAAGCTCCCAGGCCCCTGGCACCTCCGCGATGTACACTGCGTCGTCGGTTACGCCGCGCTCTACGAGGCAAGCAGTCGCACCGTCGAGCAGCTTGCTGACGATCGGCCGATTGAAGCGGGACCAAACGATGGCGAAACGCGCGTCCGCGGGCGCATCGATCGGCTCACTGGGCCGGTTTGGATCTCTACTCATCGGCTTTTCCGCGGAACCGGACCGGCCGGCGACAGCTCCCCACCCGGCGACACCCTCAACTGCTCGACCACTTGGAGCCCGTACGCATCGAGGCTCGGGATTCGACGAGGCCTGTTGGTGAGCACACGCAGCTTTTCGAGGCCGAGGTCGGC
>JBFICQ010000107.1:0-11066 GCA_041581895.1 Polyangiales bacterium
GCAGCTGGTAGGCCTCTCGAAAGAAGTATGTTTCGTTCGTGGTGAGAACCTCAGCTGCCCTTTCGAGCTCCGACTCAGCTTTGGGATGGTAGCGAAGGTACCTGTAGTACTCTGCGAAATCCTCGATACCGAGCTCCCTGAGCCGTTCGCGCAGCCGGCGTTCTACGATGTAGGCCGAATCATCGGCGAAGTAGATACCGCAGAACTGATTGACGTAGTCGCGAAGAAGGCGAAAGTCCTTCAGGTCGAGCGTCGGCCCTTCGTCATAGAGCAAGCTCACGTCAATCTCCGAACGGAAGCCCGCTTTCGATCGCGTGTCGCACCATGGCGTCGTTTTCGTTTGCCAGCGCGTCAGTCAAAAGCTCACGACTCCGGTCGGTACCGAGCTCGCGAAGGAGCTTGATGGCAAGCATACGAACGTGCCAACCCGGGTGAGAAAGACCGCGACCAATTAGCGTTTCGGCGTCACGGGTTGATAGAGTACGAGCAGCGCGAAGTCCCGCCTGAAACACTTCGTCATCCGGCTGCGACAGAGCCATATCCACTGCGGCCGCAACCTCGGAATCCCCGAGCCAGGACAAAGCGTCGAGAGCCGCAGCGATCACGACTGGCTCTTGGTCTTCGAGCAGCGCCCGGATCTGCGGAATCGCTACGCCCGCATCACGTCGCCCGAGCGCAAGCGCCGCCTCCGCTCGAATTGGCGGAAACGGGGAGTCGAGCGCCGTGCGCAGAGGTGCGTTGGCCTCCTTCGTGCCCATCTTGCCAAGTGTTCGAACCGCCGCGATTTGAACGTCTATGTCCTCGTCCACGACCGCGTATCCGATGAGCTGCGCGACGTCTGTCGCGTCCGCCATCGCCAATGCCTGAACCGCTGCCCTCCGAGTGCGCGCGTCTCCGCTGTGCAAGCCTCGTTTCAATACTTCGATCGCACCTTCCGAGCCGATCCGTGACAATACGAGCGCTATATCGGCGCCGCCGGGACCTTCGAGATCGGCGTGCTCGAGAGCTGCCTCGACGACATCGGGAACCCGTTTGGCCAAAGCCTCGAGCGAGCTCGTTGCCGCCGCTCGGAGCAGGTGCGAGGAGCTATTCAGGCACTCCACCAAGGCCCGGCAGTCTCGCGGGGCCCCCCACCATCGAAGACTTTCTGCAGCAGCGGCTCGAACCGGATCTGAACCCTCGATGAGGTCACGTTCGATGAGCGACCGAACCCGATCTCGAGCCTCGACCGCGACTTCGTCTGAATGGGAGTACGTGAGCTCGGAAGCCAACTCGAGCGCAACCGCCCAAACGCGGGGCTCTGAACGCCGTTGCAACAGCAGCGGCTCGACGAGGCTACCGCCCCATTGTCGCAGGGCCACTAGTGTGTCTGCGCAGGCGACGTCGTCGGCAACGGCCTGCAAGACCGCTTCGAGAGAAGACTCGTCTTGACACAGAACCGACAAATAGGCCGCTGCACGCCGGGTGGCACTGTCGCCATGCTGCAACCCCTCGTAGAGGGCATGGCGAAACGATTCGTTGGAAGCGCTCAGTCGATCCACCAGTGCGGCCCTTTGTGTCTCGGCCCTGGTGACTAGATGTGCGATCGAACGAATCGCAGCAGCGGAAGTCTGCGGCGACGCATCGGTGGAAAGCTCGAGCAGGAACTCCAATGCCTGAGGATCGCCCGTGCGTCCGAGCAGCTCCGCGGAAATCCGACGGACGATTACGTCCTCTACGGCGGGGCCAAGCTCCTTCCAAGAGACTTGAGTGCCCAGTCGCGTGAGCCCCTCGACGATCGAAATGCGGAGAAAAAGGTCTGGCGTGGCAAGCTGTTCCTTGAGTAGCGCTTCCGCACGTGTGCCTCCGATACTTACCAGCGCCTCAACTGCCGCCGCGGCCACATTGGTGTCCGAGCCGCGAAGCACGGTTTGCAAGTGGTCCATCATTTGAGGATCCCGGGTCTTGCCCATCGCCTCGATCAGGAATTTTCGAGCACCTGTGTCGGTGCTGTCACAGGCTTTCGCGAACTTGTCGACTGCGCCTTGGCCGATCAAACCGAGCACTTCGATCGACGCGTTCCGCAGACCGATGTTATCGGTTTCGACTAGCCGGCCCAAAAGGGCGTCGATGAGCTCCTCTCTTTGGTCGCTGGCCGCCGCGAGCGAAATGGCCTCGCGACGGACCCGCCAATCGACGTCGCTCAGGGCATTGACGATTTGAGTCAACGGTGTCCCCGCAGGGCGTAGGCTCAGCGTGTGAACGGCGCGTCTACGAACGTCCGGATCGCGCGAGTGGAGGGCCCGCTCGATGTCGTCACGCCTCATGAGACCTCCGACTGCAGCAGGGAAAGCTGCCCGCGGCCGATCTGGAGTGCCGGCTCCGCGAGTCGATCGGCGTCCAACAAGAAGACGAGCCCCTTTTCATGCCTGCATGCGGAGATGATGCCCCGCTCATGATGACGTTCGTCGAGGACGGGGACCTCACGCTGGCGATGCTCGGCCGATGAAAAGACGTCGAGTACCGCATCGACGACGACAGCCACGAGTCGGTTCGAGCTCTCGAGGATGACCCATTTCGTCCGGCGAGTGGGCAGTTGTCGCGGAAGGCCAAAGAGAGCTCGGAGATCCACAACAGCAACGACCTCTTCACGATACTCGGCGACGCCCAAGACGAAGTCGCGCTCACGCGGAAGGTCGACGAGCGATAGGGGGTTCACGATCTCCTGAATGCGCGAAACTTCGAGCGCATAGAACACCGACCCCACCTCGACTCGAATCAAGTCTTTAGCGAGAGTTCCACTGTAGGCTCGGCTGCTACTCACGCCGTTCTCCCAAAAGTGATACCGGATCGATCAGGATCAGCACGTCATTGGAATCAGTCGGGGTGTCCTTTTGAATTCGCCCGACGCCCACGACGTAGTCGGAGAGGTCAGCGCTCATGGCACTTGCGTACTCGATCTGGTTTGGTTCCAATCGATACACCTGAAGAACTCGGTCTACCGCCACCCCAATGAACTCTTGCCCGTTGTCGACCAACAGCACGCGGCCATGAGGCTCATTGCTCACGACTTCCAAGTTCAGAAGCTTCGCGAGGTCGATCACGGTGATGATCTCGCCGCGGACGGAAATCACCCCGAGAAAGTGGTCCGCCGCACGAGGCACCTCCGTCATCGGTGGTGGAACCAGAATCTCGCGCACAGAAGCCAGCGGAACACCATAGGCTTCGTTGCCCACGAGTACTCCTAGTACAGCCACTGCGCCGACATCACTGTCTGGCTCGGGCACCAGAGTGGCCCTTTGGGCGGCTGCGGTCATGGTCGACTCTCCAAAGCACGGAACGCTTCCGGCCCCTCGAAGTACTCGGTAAACAAGGCGGGCGCATCGAGCATGAGCGCGACCTTTTGATCGCCGAGGTCGGTAGCTCCTGCAAAGCCGCGGACCGAAGACAAGCTCTTGCCGAGCGACTTGATGATCACGTCCTCCTGCCCGATTAGCCCGTCGACGACGAAACCCAGCTTACGGCTGCCCATGGACCCAACGACGACGAACTTCCCGTCCCTATTCGAATCACGAAACCCAAAGAGCTGCGCCAAGTCGCAAATCGCGAGCGTTTCCCCACGAAGAGTAATGACCCTTCTCCCGTGAACGGTATGGACGTCCCCCGGTACGTACGGGATCGCCTCTCGCACCGCCGTGATCGGGAACGCAAACGTCCGAGCCGCCACCGAAACGATCAGCGCTCGAATGATTGCCAGGGTGATCGGAAGAGTCACCGTGATCTTCGTCCCCGTGCCTTGCTCGCTGGTAATCGAGATCATTCCCCCAAGCCGAAGGATGTTCGTCTTGACCACATCCATCCCGACCCCGCGCCCAGACATGTCCGTCACTTCAGAGCTGGTGCTCAGCCCCGGAAGAAAGACTAGGTCGAGCATCTCTTGACGCGACAACTCTTGGCTGGCCTCAGCGGTCAACAGGCCGCGCTCTACTGCCTCGTCGCGCAATTGGTGCGCGTTCATCCCGCCTCCGTCGTCTTCGACCTCGATGACGACGTTGCTTCCTTTGTGGTACGCGTTGATCGCGAGGGTGCCCTCCTCCCTCTTGTTTGCGTGCATGCGTCCTCCGGGAGATTCGATGCCGTGATCGATGGCGTTGCGAACCAAGTGCATCAGGGGGTCCGTCAGCTCTTCGACAATCAGCTTGTCGACCTCGGTGCTGGCACCGGTGACCACGAGACGCACCTGCTTATCGCCATCCCTCGCCGCCTGGCGCACGATCCGCGCGAGCTTGTTGAAGACCTGCCCGAGGGGGACCATACGAACGTCGAGGATCCCCATCCGAAGCTCCAAAAGCTGACGCTCGAGGCCGCGCCCGATTCGATCGAGATCCATTGTCGACTGGCGATGAGTCACGTCGCTCTTGAAGCGGTCCACGATGCGGCTCATGGCGCTTCGTACCAACGCAAGCTCGCCAACCACGCTCATCAAGTGATCGAGCTTGCGAATGTCTACACGAACGGAGTCCGCGACCGAGCGAACCGAGGCTTGGCCCCCATCGTCTTCCGAAGGCGGCCGCATGCTGAGCACGGGAATCGAGGTGCGTCTTGGCGGCAGCGTTGGGAGGTGCGTCTGCTCAGCAATTGCCTCGACCGAGCCGTATCGACTCTCGAGTTGCGCCTTGAGCTCCTCCTCCGGCACACGAGCGGCCAACAGCACGACCAACTCGATCGTATCGTCGTTACCGCCCTCCATGCTCGGCAGATACGTGATGATCTCGGCCTCTTCCTGGGCATCTTCGCGCAGGGCCTCGATCGAGTCGTCGATGGACATCAGATCGAACGACGCTCGAAGTCGGTACAATCGAAGGCCTTCCCGAATACACGCGCGCAACCGGTGCTCTTCGTATTCGGTCAGCACCGCGAGCACGGCCGGCTCAATCGCGTATTTTTCGATTGGATCGCCCTCTTCGACTTCGTCTTCGATGCCAACCGATCGGATCGCTGCGATGTATTGCTGAACTCCTGCCTCTTCCTGAGGCGATTGGGGATCGTCGAGGTTCAAAAGCGCTTGAAAGCGTTCAACGGAATCGAACAGGACATCGAGCAGGTTTTGGCCGACCGCCGTTCTGCCGAGCCTCAAATCATCGAGGAGATCCTCCAGCGCATGGGCAACGGCACCGACGTGCTTGTAACCAAACATGCCGGCGATGCCTTTGAGCGTATGGACGCTCCGAAAGATTTCGTTGATCAGCGCTGGATCGATGCGCTCGCCCCGATGGTGGGCCTCATCGACCGACAACAGGTCGCGGGACAGCGCTTCCACCAGCTCTTGAGCCTCAGCCAAGAACTCTTGCTGGACATTGTCGCGAGGGTCACTCATCCAGACACCCCTTCGGCCGGCCTCAGCAGACTCGAGACGAGCTCGCGAAGCTCATCAACCGTGAATGGCTTCTTGAGAAATGCGTCCGCGCCCAGCTCGGCGCCGCGCTGCGAGTCCAGCCCCCCTGCCTGCGTGCTGATCAAGATTTTCCGGGCCCCCTGTTGCCGAGGGCTCTTCTTCATGAACGACAGCAGCTCCAGCCCATTGATGTCTGGCATGTTGACGTCGACGATCACCACGTCGAACGCGTGGGTCGCCAAGAACCGAAGGGCTTCGAATCCCGTCCCGGCTTCCTCGACCCGAGCGAAGTCCGCGTTCTCCAAGGATGCACGGACGAAAGCGCGCACAGCGCTGCTGTCATCGACAACTAAAGCGTGAAAAGCCAATGGATCCCCCTTCGCACATCGTAACAGTTTCAGAGGGGGCCTGGAGCACCTACACCTGCTCCTATTGTCGCCAGAAAGAGCGCTTTCTCGGATCTCCCGCGAGGCACGATGAACATGTGCACAGCTCTCGGAGGAACCGGTAGCTGTAAATTCCGGTCTGGTGACCGTCGCCCCACACGAGCCGCACCGCATAATTGCCTACTTGTTGGATGTCTTGGAGCTCGAGGTCGCCTCCTTCGAGGAAGCGGATCGGCCCCTCGTGTCCCTGGCAGTGCGCGCAGGGGCAGTAGCCTCGGAGCAGCTCGTGCGGGTAGATGCCCGTGTGGCCGTCCGCCCAGTCGATCTCCATGACGCGTGCCCCGCGTGGCGCCCGCATCTCCACAGGCTTCGCGGCATCACTCACGTTGCCCGACCTTCCCATGCGGCCCGGGCCGTGGACGTCCGTTCAAGCACGGAAGAGGTGGCGTGATTGGCGTCGAGCAGGGCAAGCGCCTCGTGAATTTGGATGCGTTCTTTATCCGGCCATGGCTGATCTGGGAACTCCGAGCTCGCTTGCACCGTGGCCCATCGACGCAAAGCACCCGCACCGAGCACGAGCCTGCCCCCGCCACACGCACGACAAACGATTCCGCCGCGACCCGCATCAAATGAAGCGGAACGCCCCGCTGGCGGGCTCTTTCCGCAAAGGACACAACGGTCGAGCGTCGGAGCAAATCCGAGCAAGGCGAGTACACGGATGTGGAGGGACAGGAGCGCTTCCTCGGCTGGCGCACTCGCGTCTAGCGACGCTAGGAAACGGACGGCGACATCGAACACGGCAGGCTCCGGCTCGTGGTCGGGTACTCGCTCGCGGATCACGGCCAATGCTGCACCGGCCGCCCCGATCGCTGCCAGACTACGAAGAATGTTGAGGAACGACTGGTCGACTGTAACGCGCTCCAGATGAGCAAGCTCACCGCGTCCTCGGCGAAATTGCGCCTTCATGACGATGTATGGTTGGAGCGCGCCGCCAAACCGACGCCGGCTCTTTCGCGCACCGCGAGCAAGGGCCGCAATTTTTCCGTGGTCCTCGGTCAGCAGTGTGACGATGCGGTCGGAATCGCGATAGTCGACGGACCGTAGTAGTAATGCTCGACTCTCTCGGATTCGACTTGGCACGGTTGAGCGGAGGATAGCTCAATCGGTTCGTTCTGTGCAGGCGCGCGCCGCACTAGCACGAAGGTGGCAACGATGATGGCAAACAGAGCCGCCGTCGTGATCGCCAGCAGCCATACGTAACTTCGGTCACGATGAATGCCCGCAAGCGGCGGCGTCAGCGTGGTTTCCGGCTGCTGCTCGTCGAAACGGGCCAAAACCTCCCGCGCATCGATGTCCACGGCGGAGGCATACGCCTTGATGAAACCTCGCACGAACACGCCGCTTGGAAGATCCTCGAAACGATCATCCTCCAGAGATTCGAGCGTTCGACGGGGAATGCGAGTGGTGCACGAGACCTCTTCGATGGAGAGATCTCTGGTTTGGCGTTCGCTCTTGAGCAGCGCACCGATCGAGTGACGCGTCACCTCGTTGCCTCCAGAAGGCTTTGACACATCCGCCCATCATTCGTGTAGGGTCCGAGCTCTACGCAACGCTCGAGATCGGCTACCGCGTCCTGGTGATGCCCCAGCTGTGCTCGGACCTCCCCGCGCAGACGCCAAGCACCCTGCAACTGCGCGCTGTCCTTGCACGACTCGTCCGCATCGATCGCGTTGATCAACGCCTGCTCCGCATCTCGCCACAGCTCCAAACGAGCAAGGGCCCGACCCATCGTGAAGTAACCTACGCAAAAGCGTGGCTGGATTCGTACGGCCTCCATCGTGGACTTCACTGCTTCTTGATATTCGCCCAACTCGAATTGTGCCAGCCCTAGATTTCCCCAAGCAAGATGTGGAGCTGTGTTCAGCTCGTCCGTCGCGGACTTGCGCAGGGACACGATCGCCTCGTCGTAGCGGTCGAGCTCCATCAGGCAAAGCCCATAGATGTTGCGAGCTTCGGCAAGCGTCGAGCCGCCGCCCTTGCCCTTTTCGAGGATTCCGATGGCGGTGCTCAGATGTTCCTCTGCATTTGGGTACGCTTGGCGCTCCATCTGAATGAAACCGAGAAGCAGATGTGCCTCGGCATTCTTGGGATCGAGCTCCAACGCCTTGTGCAGATGTTGAATGGCGCTCGCGGTCTGACCCTCGTCGCGAAGGCTGGCCGCCAGTTGGAACTCCCGAAACGAGCGCTCGGCCTCCGGGGTGCCTGCGGCAGACCCCGTCGCACAACCCATCGCCAGGCAAGCCAGCCACGCCGTTCCCCACCTTCCGACCACGGGAAGCATTTACTTAGCGCTGGGAGGCTGGTCAAGGGTGTCGGATTACCGACAGGCCCGGTGGCGCGCCTATTGGGCGAGGTGGCAGGCGGCTTCGTGGCCCTGAGCCAGGCTACGCAGCTCCGGCACCTCACGATCACAAAGGCCTTTTTGCGCGATCGGACAGCGGGGATGAAAGGCGCAGCCCGCCGGCGGGTCGAGCGGGCTGGGGACGTCGCCCTCGAGAACGATACGCTTTTTCCGGTCGGAGGGGTTGGGCTCGGGGGCCGCGCTCAGAAGGGCCTGGGTATAGGGGTGGCGGGGCCTCTCGTAGATCTGCCGCGAAGTGGCGACCTCGACCACGCGTCCGAGGTACATAACGGCGACCCGGTGGCTCACGTACTCCACGATCTGGAGATTGTGCGCGATGAACAAGTAGCTCAATCCGAGCTCGTCTTGGAGGTCTCTAAGCAAGTTCACGATTTGCGCCTGAATCGATACGTCCAGTGCACTGACTGGCTCGTCGGCCACGATGAAGCTGGGGGAAACGGCTAGTGCTCGTGCGATGCCGATGCGTTGGCGCTGTCCACCCGAAAATTCATGCGGGTACCGACGCATGTGCTCCGGCCGCAATCCCACGCGCTCGAGCAACGAAACAACGCGTTGTTGCGTTTCGGCTCTGGAGCTGACGAGCCGGTGCACGCGGAGGGGCTCGGCGATCGCTGCTTCGACGGTCATGCGCGGGTTCAACGAGCTGTAGGGATCTTGGAAGATGATCTGCATTTCGCGGCGAATGGGGCGAAGCGCCGCTTGCGAAAGCTCGGTGATGTCCCGCCCCTCGAAGTAAATATTTCCGCCCGTCGGCTTGTAGAGCCGCAACAGCAATCGACCCAACGTGCTCTTCCCGCATCCAGACTCTCCGACCAGACCCAGTGTTTCGCCCGGCATGACGCTGAGCGAGACCCCGTCGACGGCGCGCAACTCCGCGCGCCCTTTCCCCAAGCCGCGCGCGGGACCTCGAAACGACTTGCGCAACGAATCTGCGCGAACGATGGCGTCGGTGCTCATGTTCGCACCTCTGCATGAAAGCAGGCTACCTCGGTCTTGCCGTGAACCTCCAGAGGCGGTTCTTCGATCCGGCACTCTGCAGTGGCCAGCTCGCAACGGTCTTGGAAGCGACAGCCCCGCGGGAGACTCCGCAGATCGGGCACGATGCCCGGAATCGTGGGGAGGCGGGAACCGCGGTTGTGCACGCTGGGCAGGCTGCGCAACAAGCCACGCGTGTAAGGGTGGCGCGGATCTCGAAAAAGAACGTCGGTTTCAGAGTGCTCGACGATCTTTCCCGCATACATGACGGCGATCTCGTGGGCAAATTCCGCCATGACGCCGAGATCGTGACTAATGAAGATGATGCTCATCCCGAGCTCTTTTTGGAGCGACCGAAGAAGGTCTAGAATCTGTGCTTGGATGGTGACGTCGAGCGCCGTGGTGGGCTCGTCGGCGATGAGCAATCGCGGCTGACACGCCAGCGCCATGGCGATCATTGCACGCTGACGCATTCCTCCTGAAAGGGTATGAGGGTAGGAATCGACGCGCTCGTGCGGCGCTGGAATACCCACGAAGTCGAGAAGCTCAATCGCTCGGGCTCGAGCAACTCGACGGCTCACCCGCTGATGAAGGCGAACGGATTCGATGATCTGCGTGCCAACCGTGTAGACGGGATTGAGCGATGTCATCGGCTCCTGGAAGATCATGGAAATCTCGTTTCCACGAATGTGACGCATCTCTCGTTCTTGGAGCGAAAGAAGGTTGAGCCCGTCGAAAAGCACCTCACCTCCTTCGATTACACCAGGCGGACTCGGAATGAGTCGCATGATCGAGAGAGCGGTCACACTCTTACCGCATCCACTCTCGCCGACGATGCCCAACGTACGACTCGGAAATGCATCGAACGAAACATCGTCGACCGCGCGAAGATAGCCCTCATCCGTGTCGAAGGCTGTGACCAGGTGACGCACGCGCAGCAGCGATTCGGTCATGCGCACCTACCTTAGCATCCAAGCGTCGAAGCTCGCCTTTTCACGGACAGGTAGCCACTTCAACAGCCATCCCGGGCCTCGGCAGCTGTTGGAACGCGTCGGGCGGCACGTCCGGATTCAAAGAAATCGACTTCACCCGAACCTGGGTGTCCGCTCCGTGTAGACGATCCACGAAGCGGATGTTCGTCGGGAATGATTGGCCATCGACGATCGTGTAGTCGTCGTATGTGGCCTCCCATTGGAGCTTTCCGTCCGGTGTCCAAACCCTCGATCTGCGGAGCGTGAGCCCTTGGTTGATCGGGAGCTCGTCGCGGTCTCCATCGTCGATCGAAAACTGGATCTCTTGTGTCGATCGGTCTTCAGCTACCAAAGAAACAACGTAGTTTCCATCCCGGCACTCCATGTGCTGATCAGAGGCTTCGATCATCGGGGTGTCTCCCGTCAACAATCGAAGCACATTGTGTGCGTCGACTTCGATGCCGAGGAGCCGAGCAATGTTTTGCGGGCACGTCGGGCCCTGCACGAATGCGTTCTCCCGAAGGTCGCTGAGTTGGAAACTCTCCCCGTCACTGGTCAACACCGCAGCCGGTCCGAGCTGTGTCATGACGTCGAACCGCACCCGCGCCGGTCGTTCGAGAAACATCAAAACGGTGCCACGAATGCGGCCGCGATCGGCCCATTGCGTGACACGCGCTTCGGCTTTCACCGACTTCCATCCTTGCCGACGGGCCGCATGCTCCGCTAACGTCTGTTTCGCATCGGTACGCGCGTGAATGGGACACACCGGCGCGGATTTGCAGCCAACGGCGGCGACAACCACCAACAACGTGACTGCGATGAGCCCCCCGCGGGCCACTAGTTGTTTGGCGCTCCCATGTCGATCCACTCCGCCACGATGTTGATGGTGGCATCGGGAATCGATTGGCCGAAGCCTGTGATTGGCATCTCCGCGCCGC
>JBFICQ010000108.1:0-11006 GCA_041581895.1 Polyangiales bacterium
GATAGAGCTCTTCCAGTCGGAGCCTGCTCTTCAGAAGCTGCAATACGAGTTGGCGCGTTGCGAAACGCCCAAAGGGAGACAGGACTGTATCGGTTTGCACCGCTCGCAAGAGAATCTCGAGCGGCTCTCGAAAACGATCGTCGCCGAAATCGGACAGGCCCGTTTGACGGCTTGCGGCGTGGAGGAGGGTTTCGGGTTCGAGCGAGACGAAGCGCCGAATCGGCCAACTGCTAACGGCGTTGAACGCACGAAAGGGGAGCGGAAACTTTGGATTGTCCCAGTCCGTGATGCGGGTCGGCGAAATCTCAGGCACGGTTAGGCTCTAGCTGCGACCGTAAACCGGGACGAGGGCTCCACGCGTGGCCGCGTTTTGCGGAGATGCCAAGAAAGCGACGGTCTCCGCGATTTCTTCGGGTTTTGGCCACGCGTCGAAGTCGGCGTCCGGCATGGCAGCTCGATTGGCCGGCGTGTCGATAATGCTGGGGACCACCGCGTTTACCCATATGGAAGAACTAGCCAGCTCCTCAGCCAGTGAGAGCGTCAAAGCTGCCACTGCACCCTTCGAAGCCGAGTACGCCGTCATCTGTCCCGTGGGAACGAGAGCAGGTCTCGCGGCGACGTTGACGATGCGACCATCACGGCGCGACATGGTTTTCACGGCTTCGCGACAACAGAGGAAGCAGGTCGTTGCGTTCAGTCGCATGAGACGTTCCCATGTTTGGATGCTCGTCGAGACGATCGGTCCCATTTCAAACCCGCCCGCAACATGAATGCTCGCGTAGAGCGAAGGGACGGCACGGTACAGCTTCGTCACGTCGGCCTCGACCGCAAGGTCGAGGCCTTCGTGCAGCTTCACAGCGTCGTGGTTGCTATACGGAAACCCCTCGAGCTCTTCGGCAGCGAATACCGGTACGTGGACCACTGCGCCGTCCGCAACCAACCTCCCGGCCACAGCGGTCCCAAGCGCCCCAGTCCCTCCGGTCACCACCATCTCTCGTCCGTCGAGATCTGCCATCGGAGCCATCCTAACCGAACTCGAACAGGGGGACAGTTCCGTTTTTTCCGGGTTTCCGAGCCTCGACCGAGAAAATCAACTCGGTCTTTGGTCGTGGGGTGCTAGCCTTGACGCCTTTGGAACGCCCGATGTTCGTACCGGCTCGAAAGCCTGCTGCGCTTCTTCTTTTCGCGACCATCGCCGCATGTGGCGATGGCACGGCCAGCAGCGAGAATGCGGGAGGAGCGGGCGGAACTGCCCCGCAGCCCCAAGCGGACGAAGGCGTCTACGATTTCCTCGCCACGGAGCTCAACTTCTATTACCCGGAGGGCTTGGGCGAGTCAGACACGGACGCGGTGAACCCCTGCGGGCTCGATACCATCACCGACAACACGATCTATCGACCTTTGCTCTTCGATGACGTGATCGTCGATGGATTCGATTTGGACGGTGCCGCCTCCACCGGCGATGGCGGGCTTTGCCCGCAAGCCGATTACACCGGTATCGATGGCTTGCCCGGGGTCGACTACGCCTTCCTCGGCATCATCGACATGATCCGACCGATTCGCCCCGACCAGGTTGCTCGCGGTGTGCTCGCCAACGCGCCATCCGAGGGTCTCATCAACTTCGGCATTCGGCTTTCAGGCGTGGAGAGCCTGGAGAACGACGACAGCATAGAGGTGTTCGTGGCTCCCACGACTGAAGTTCCGCTTCGTGGAACCGACGGGCGCATCATTCCGCGAAGCTCGGTACCGATCGACCCGAACCCCGCGTGGCAGAACACCTTTCGCGGACAGATCGTCGACGGCGTCCTGACGACGGAGCCCGCGGACTTCACCCTCGGCAACATCAACCTCATCATCGTCTTCGATCGCGTGCTCGAGCTCAAGGATGCGAGGATCCGCGCTACGTTCGAAGAGGTACGTGAAGGTGTCATCGAGGTGGATTCGATCCTCGCGGGATGGTGGGCGACCGACAATATGATTGAGACCATTGGTGAGGTGGTTCTCGCGATCGGGGCCAACGATGGAGAGCTGCAGTGCTCCGCAGAGATGTGGGCAGACGGCTCTTCGGACGGAACGAGCTGCGACATGACATCGATGATTTTCAAGACCGTTTCTGTTTCTGGGTTTTTGACGGGTTTCGAGGACACGAACTGAGGGCTGCCGATGCGCGGGACGCTTTTCATTCTGATCTGTATGACCTTCGTAATGGCCGGGTGCTCCACCTCGGAATCGGGGTCTGATTCCACGGCAGCAAGTCTCGACGATTACGTTCCTGGGCCGATAGCGATGCGGCGGCTGACGAAAGACCAATATGTCTCGACCATCCACTCGCTCTTCGGTGCTGGCCTTCAGGTTTTTCCGCCGACCGAGGTCGACACCCGCGTGGAGGGCTTGCTCTCACTGGGTGCGAATGCGGCGACCATCACGCCCGCCGGTCTCGAGCGCTACGAAAGCTCGGCACGGCAGGTGGCCAGCGAGGCGCTGTCCCCCGATAGACGAAGCCGTTTACTCGGCTGTGCGCCGGAATCACCGACGGGCGCGGACGACGCGTGTGCCACCGAGTTCGTGGTGGGAATCGCACCGCTCGTCCTTCGCAGAGACCTTCGCGAGGGCGAAGCGGATGCCTATGTTGCCCTGGCGCGCGATGCGGCTCAGGAGCTTGGGGACTTTTACAAAGGGCTCGAGTCGGTCTTGGCTTCGTGGCTGCTTTCTGCTGATTTCCTCTTCATTCAAGAGCGTGCCCATCCGCCGGATTCCGCGACCGAAGCCGCCGGGCTCAGACTCACCGCGGAAACGCTTGCCTCGAGGCTCAGCTACTTTCTGTGGAACAGCGGCCCCGATGCCGAGTTGCTCGAAGCCGCGATTTCGGGCGAGCTCGACACCGAAGAGGGCTACCGCGCGCAGCTCGAACGGCTCTTGTCGAATGACGAGCGACTCGCGCAAGGAGTTCGCGCGCTGTTCAACGATCTCTACGAGCTCGACGGCCTCGATACCGCCCCCAAAGACACGTCTGCGTTCCCGCAATACACCCTGGGCGTGATCGAGGACGCCAAAGAGCAGACACTTCGCACCATCGTGGACCACTTGCTCACTCGGCGCGCCGACTATCGCGATCTGTTCACGACGCGCCAGACCTTCATGACCAAGAACTTGGGGCCAATCTATGGTGTTCCCGTCTCCGAAGATTGGGAGGCATGCGAGTTTCCGGCGGGAGGGCCCCGCGCGGGCATTCTTTCACACGTGAGCTTTTTGGCGCTAAACGCGCGGTCCGCTCGATCGTCGGCCGTGTTGCGCGGCGAGTTCATATTGGATTCGTTGCTTTGCACGCCAATTCCCGCACCACCCGCCAACGTGAATTTCGAGTCCCTCGAGCCGACCAGCGGATTGGGGGATACCGCGCGCGAGAGGCTGAGCGTCCATCGCGCGGATCCAAATTGCGCGGTCTGCCATGATCTGATGGATCCCATCGGTCTCGCGTTCGAGAATTTCGACGCGATCGGCCAATTCAGGACCCAAGAAAACGGGGTGGAAATCGAGACCTACGGTCAAATCGACGACACGCAGTACGACGATGTCACCGGCTTCTACCCGACGCTTCGAAATGCACCGCGCCTGACGACCTGCATGGTTCTCAAGCTTTACATGCACGCCGTGGGAAGGCTTCCCGCGATCAGCGAAAACGAGGTACTCGAAGCGCTCGAAGCCGACTTCGACAGCGCAGGTTTCGATTTCGTGCGACTGATGGAGACCATCGCCCTCACTCATGGCTTTCGCGCGACGTCCGGCCCGCGCGAGGCCGAGGAAGTGGGAGGGGGAGCATGAGCAGGAAACTCAGTCGCAGGCGCGTGCTCCATGGAATGATCGGCGGTGCTGCGGTCTCGGTTGGGCTTCCATATTTCGACTGCCTGTTCAACAGCCACGGGACGGCGCTCGCGCAAACGGGCGCATTTCCGATTCGGTTTGGGACGTGGTTTTGGGGTTGCGGCATGAACCCGGCGCGGTGGGTGCCCACGATCGAGGGCCGAGGATACGATTTGCCCCCCGAGCTCGCCCGAGGAGTCGAAGGTTTTCAGGACAAAATTTCGGTGCTTACCGGGTTCGACACGCCGCTCAACGGAGAGACCAACCATCCGCACTATGCGCCACCGACCGTAACGCTCGCGGGGCAGGCGCCGACGAGCCCAACCGACGTGCCACGCTCCACGTTCGACGTCGAAATCGCAAATGTCATCGGCACCTCTACGCGTTTTCGGGTGTTGGACGTCACGGCGGATGGCCAAGGGTCCGCATGGAGCGCACAAAGCGCCGGCACACCCTCTCCAGCCGAGAGCTCGCCGATCGCCCTCTATCAGCGTGTGTTTGGCGCCGGATTCCAAGTCGGTGGCGACGAGCCCTTCGTGCCTGATCCGGCGGTGATGGTGAGGAAGAGCGTTCTTTCGAGCGTCCTCGACCAAACGAAGGAGCTCGAGCGCGAGCTCGGTAGCTACGATCGACAGCGGCTCGACCAGTACCTCACTTCAATCCGGCAACTCGAAAATCAGCTGGACGTCTTGCTCCGGGAGCCGCCTGACCTTCCGGCGTGCTCCAAGCCAAGTGAGCCTGGGAGCGAAAATCTCGCGCAAGAGATCACCCACGTCATCGATACGCACGACCTCTTCGCGGATCTGTTGACCATTGCTCTCGCTTGCGACCAAACCAGGGTGTTCAACATCAATCTCTGGAGGATTTTCACTGACGTCCGCTTCGAAGGGGAGTCTACGGGCTACCACCGCCTCACCCACGATGAGTTCGTCGACCCGGCACTCGGCTATCAACCGTTGAGTCAGCGGTTTCTGCTCAAGGCCATGGATGCGTGGCGCCATCTGTTGACGCAGCTCGACTCCATTCAAGAAGGCGACAGTACATTGCTCGACAACACCGCGGTCTTCGCGCATTCGGGCACCGAGTTCCCGAAGGATCACGGCACCAAGAACATCCCCATGTTGATCGCCGGTTCCGCCGGGGGCCGGCTCAACACCGGCCTCCATATCCGAGGCGCCGGGTCCTCCACGTCACGAGCAGCTTTGACCCTGCAGCAAGCCTTTGGCGTGCCAGTGGTCACATGGGGTGATCGGGACATCCAAACGAGCTCACCGATCGGTGAGCTTCTCGCGTGAGGCTCGACAGCTCGAGGAGCTAGATCGTCAGTTGACCGGATCGAAGCAGGTATGCCAGGCGCTTGCGTTGTTCCGGATCCAACATGTCGTGGGTCTTTTGGAGTGTGGTCAGGACTTCCTGTTTGAGTCGCTCGGCGGCCTCGACCCGCGCGGTGAGCGCTTCGGTGGCAGTCGCCTCGTCGAAATGCTCGCCCTCGATCGCGTCTGCTACGCCTGCGATACTGCGCTGCTCATCCAAGCGGGCCTGCGCTCGCTCGGTTTTGAGCACGTTTAGAATCGCCGCCAAGGTGTCGATCTGGTCGTCGTCGAGGTCGAGCTTGTGCGCCATGTAACGGAGCGGCCGGCGGACTCCAAAGTCCGAGGCGTAATAGGCGGAACGGCGCTGCGAATGCGGTTGCCGTCGCCATCCAGATCTACCGCAGGCCGAGGCCCGCTCTTCGCCAGAGTGATCTTCCTGCGCACGCTTCCATCGGTAATAGAAACTCGGGTGCATCGTTGACTCCTATCGGCCCGGGGCATTTCGCTCCCGAGCGGGAAAAAGGCGGGCCCAGTGCCACGCCCCAGAAGATTCTTAAATATTCAACGCCTCTTTGGCAAGCGCCGAATTTCGCCCCTTGAGCGCGGCCTTTTCAATACCCGGTTCGCGTGCGACTCTGGCCGCGTTCGAGTTCTGGAAAGGAGCGCCCCATGACCACACTGCAATGGCTCGCTGCGACTGCGCTGATGACGGCGCTGTTCTGGGTCCCGTATATCCTCGAGCGGATGGTGTCGCTTGGCATCGTCGGAGCTCTGCGGCCTGTCGATCCCGAGCAGGTGCTCAAGCAGGCGCTGTGGGCGCAGCGCGCGAGGCGGGCGCATTACAATGGTGTCGAAAACTTGGTGGTGTTCGGGACCTTGGTGCTGGTCGCGCAGGCAATCGGCCTGGCGGACGACGCACAGGTGCTGCTCGCGGCTCAGCTCTACTTCTGGGCTCGCCTGGTGCACTTCCCCGCACTCACCTTTGGGATCACCGGGGTTCGCACGCTCGCGTTTCTCGCCGGCTTCGCCGCCCAGATCATCGTCGCGCTGAAGATCTTCGCAGCCTGAGCGGCGCTCGAAAGGCTCTAGTCTCCCCCTTTGAGGACTCCGTCTTCGATGGCGACTTTTCGCCGGTGCGCACCGCTCTCCTTGCCAGGGACTCCCGCGCTTCCCCCGGGGGCATAGAGGATCTCATAGAGCTGGTATTGATCACGATCTCCGGTTTCGGGATCTCTCAGAGCAGCGCGCTTCTCCTCGCCGTATTCGACTCGAGCGCGGAGGCCGATCAGCTGACGGCACGCCATAATCGAGTCGATCACCCTGAATACCAGCAGAGCAACGGGAGCCGAAGGTCCGCTCGCGTCTGCTGAGATGCGGCTGACAAGCCGCGTACCATGGCCTTGAGCGGAGAGCTCGAAACAGGTCACCATCCGTGCCCGGGATCCGACGAAGTTGCCGCCATCGTGCCACCAGGCGAGGGAGCGTCCCGCATCGATGTGGCGGAGATAGCCGATTGCCGTTGCATCACCCAATCGAGGTTCGGGAATCCAGGATACGATGTGCCATGCAGAGGTCTTTCGCCCGTTGTCGAGCCAGTCGATGCTATACCACCCCGCGCCACGCCCGAGTTGACAAACCCAAGGCCAAACTCGTTCTACAGGTGCGTGGATCGAGATCGCCCGCGTCATGGTTACCCGGGCCCGAGGGCCGCCATTCAGATACGCATCCCCCGGCATCTCTCGAGCCCGCTCTTGCGCAGTTGACCCCCACCGCGTTCCCCAACGCACCAGCACCACTCCGAGCAGAGCAAGTGCAACGAACAGCACGACCCATGTCATCATGAAGGCACGGATTACCACGTCAGCGTCTCGATGCTCAATTCGACCGGCTGAGCGTGAGCGTCAGAGCGAAGCCTAGCTCTAGGCCTCACGGGCGCCAAAAGGGGGGCAATCGCGATCTACTGTTTGTCGCGAGAACCGCAGCCCCAAGGGCAGGCTCGAGGGCGACGCGTGTCCCTCCTCGTGGTAACACCACAGTCGTGGCATCGGCCAAAGCACTCGAATCGGGAAGAGCGGCCTTTGAAGATCGACGATGGCGCGAGGCCTACGAACAGCTATCCAAGGCCGCCGCTGAGTCGCCACTACCGCCGACGGATCTCGAGCTCCTGGCAAGCGCCGCTTACCTCACCGGGCGCGAGGCCGACGCGACGAATGCTTGGACCGAGGCCCATCATCTCTTCAGCGAGCATGGCCAGCCAAAACGTGCCGCGCGATGCGGCTTTTGGCTCAGCCTGAGTCTTCTATTGAGCGGCGATGGAGGCAGGAGCGCGGGTTGGCTCGCGCGCACCCAACGAGGGCTGAAACAGCACCCGGACTCCGCTGAGCAAGGTCTCACCCAAGTCATTGCGGGGCTTCTGCAGATGGGTCGCGAGCCCGGGAAGGCGGCAGCCCGCTTCGAGGAGGCCGTCGTGCTCGCCGAGCGTCACGGCGATGCGGATCTACTTGCTTTTGGTCTGTTGAGTCGCGGGCAAGCCCTCGTTGAAATGGGGAGGGCCTCAGAAGGGGTTCCGTCGTTGGACGAAGCGATGGCGACGGTCATATCGGGCGCGGTCTCTCCAATCGCCGCGGGGATCGTCTACTGCGCCGTCATCTTGACCTGTCAGAGTATTTTCGACCTGCAACGCGCACGGGAATGGACGGTTGCGCTCGATGCATGGTGTTCCGATCAGCCGGACTTGGTTGCGTTTCGGGGCCAGTGCCTAGTCCACCGCTCCGAGATTCTCCAGCTCAAGGGAGAATGGCCAGACGCCAGCGTAGAGGCCCAGCGCGCTTGCGATTGGTATGAAGAGCGCGAGCAGAGATCGCCAGGTCGCGCGTTTTATCAGCGCGCCGAGCTTCTCCGATTGTGCGGCGAGTTCGAGGCGGCAAACGATTCGTACCAAGAGGCCGTGCGAGCTGGCTTTGAGCCACAGCCTGGGCTTTCGTTGCTGCGACTCGCCGAAGGGCAGGTGGACGCAGCTGCGGCGGCGATCCGGCGGGTCGTGAACGAGTCGGATGACGGGCAGGGCCGGGATGGAGGCCTGGCCCGTGCCAAAGTGCTCAGCCCCTACGTCGAGATCATGCTCGCCTGCAACGACATCAAGAGCGCGCGGGACGGAGCCGACGAGCTCGCGAGGGTGGCCGAGGAAACCAATACGCCGTTCCTGGAAGCTGCCGCGGCCGAGGGCATGGGCGCAGTCCTCCTGGCCGAAGGAGATCCAAACGCGGCGCTGGGCACGCTGCGCGAGGGGTGGAAGGCCTGGCAAAAGCTCGAAGCCTCGTTTGAGTCGGCCCGAGTGCAGGCTCTGATCGGGCGCGCGTGCCGACAGCTTGGAGATGAAGACACGGCGCGTGGCCACCTGGAAGCTGCACGAACCGTGTTCGAGCGTCTCGGCGCGTCGCCGGCCCTCGAGCTGCTCGACGCCGACATGCGCGGTTTGGCCACCGGGCCCACGAGCCAACTCACCGAGCGCGAACGGGAAGTCTTAGCGCTCCTGGCCTCCGGGAAGACGAACCGCCAGATCGGCGAAGCTCTTCACATCAGTGAGCACACCGTCGCACGCCACGTGAGCAACCTCTTCAACAAGCTCGCGGTTTCATCGCGAACGGCAGCGGCGGCGTTCGCTCACAAGCACGGCCTGGCATGACATAGTCAATTCTGACTATCCGGTTTTTCCGAAAAATGGTTGATCCTCGCGATGTGGGCCTCCCGCCTGTTGTCTAGGCTTGGTCTCAGAACCTCAACCCGGACGAAAGGAGACCGCCATGTCCCAACTAGCCTACGACGAGACCTACAGCGAAAATGCTGCGGAGAATTACGAACGCTTTTTCGTACCGGCCATCGGCGCCCCGGTAGCCAAAGACCTCATCGAGGCTGCGGCGCTCAACCCCGGCGAGCACGTGCTGGACGTCGGCTGCGGCACAGGCGTCGTAACCCGCATGGCGGCCGACAAAGTGGGAAGGGGCGGCTCGGTGGCCGGGCTCGACGTCAACCCCAGCATGCTGGCCGTAGCACGGGCCGCTACACCCAAGACCGCGGCCATCAATTGGTACGAAGCGAGCGCCGAGGCGATTCCACTTTCCGACGATTCCTTCGACGTCGTCCTGTGCCAAATGAGCCTGCAGTTCATCCCGAGCCGGCTCAACGCGCTCCGGGAGATGCGCCGAGTGCTCAGGCTCGGCGGTCGTATCGTGCTCAACGTTCCGGGCCCGACGCCACCCCTTTTCGAACACTTTGCCGACGCCCTCACCAAGCAGATCAATCCGTCGGCAGCACCCTTCGTGCACGCGGTGTTCTCGCTCAACGACGCCACCGAGGTCCGTCAGCTGGCAAGCGATGCGGGCTTCAAACGAGTCGACGTGACCCAAGCAATGAAGCCTTTACAGCTACCGAGCGCAAAAAACTTCATGTGGGAGTACATTCACAGCACTCCGTTGGCCTTTGCCGTGGCACAAGCAACCGACGAGCAACGGCGCGCGTTGGAACGAGAAGTCTGCGCGCGTTGGGAGGAGTTCTCTTCCGGTTCAGGGCTCGCGATCGAGGTGGGGATGACCACGTTGATCGCGACGGAGTGAGAGGCGCCTCTGGCTACGATATCGACCGCCCGTTACATAACGGGCGTGCACGATAGTGGTGGCGGAGGCCCGGGCTCCGCGGGATCGCGGGTGGCGACGGCGACGCACTCGCCGTCCTCTCCCGGACCTGTGAACGTCGTCGCGATCTCAACATTGTCCGCGTCGGTAAACGTCCAGACGCCCATCTCGGTGAAACCCATGCCGGTGGAGGTCCACTCAAACTCATTCCCGCAGAGCTTGCCACTACCCATCGTCTGATCGACGGTGTTTTCAAAGGTATAGTCGACGCCATTGGTCGATGGAGCGATGATGACGGTTGTCGCGACGTCCTCACCCGAACAGGTCTGGCTCGGGACGAGACGGCAGTTGTACCGCTCGTTGAACGTCCCAGCGATGTCGAACGCCGCGGGCGCACAATCGCCAGATCCGCCGGAGCCGCCCGTACCACCCGTTCCGCCTGAACCTCCCGTGCCCGGGTCGTCGCCGTCGGAAGAACCACATCCGATGGCTAGCAGCGCTGTAATACTGATAGCCGTTACGAAAAGCCTTTGAAGATCTTGAGTCCAGTTGGTCATGGTGTGAAGCTACCTCACAAAGCCATAAGGACGCTAGGCGAAACCAGATGCCGCGGTGCCGGCGGGTTCATTTGGATGCCGAAGCACTAGCGCTCGCGCTACTACGCGCCATCAGGCCCAGGTCCCTTCGCCATGTTCACGGTTCGTCACGCCATCACATCTGATTTCACATCGCCAAGGCACCGTCAGGTCACCGGGCATACGGATTCGAACCGCGCTACGCGCCGCTGCTCCGCAGCCCTACGGTTTACGAAACCCAAGGTGCACTCAACGCTTTCAAGAGGTCAGGGTGCCTAGTGACCAATCGTGTCCGTTCGAGCGCATCGAGGCACTGATCAAGGAGTTGGAGAAGCTCATCGGTCGCTGTCCGACGTGTCGGAAGTGTCCAACCGAGAGGTGACGGCCTTGGCACCTCTGCGGGGAGGTTTCGTCCTGGCGGCCGCCGGCGTTCTGACGCCGTTCGCCACTTCGCGTCACGGCGGTCTATCTGAAACGCGTTGAAAATGGTGGGCCGGACAATGGCACGCGTCTTGATGATGGACCGTGGTCGTGGAGCTTCGGGGTCCATCACAACAGCGCGGAACGCGAGGGCAAGCGGCTCAACACAGGCTGCAGCATTGTCTTCGAGATCGAGAACGGCCGGA
>JBFICQ010000109.1:0-10887 GCA_041581895.1 Polyangiales bacterium
CCTCTCGCGGCGCATTGAGCGCGACGACCTCGAGACCGCGACTCTGCGCGTACTCGAGCATCGGCCGATACATGCCGAAATCAAACCCCCACCGCCGGTCGTACTCCGTCGCCTCTCGAAGCATCGTCTCGTCGATTTCTCCGGCGCTCCAGCGATCGAGGGCGTCTTGGAAGGGAACCTGAAACATCTCCATCCCGATCGCGAGCGACGACTCCTCCTGGTGGAGCCGCCGGAGAAGGGAATACTGGACGGCGTGATCGTGGGGCCGATCGTGACGCTCCCCGACATACACCACCCGATTCTCGCGCATCCGTGAAAGCAACCTCTGGAGAGTGATCTCCGTCCCGGTCGCCGCCTCGATCAGCTCGAGAGGCGTTTCCTGTTCGCGCACGATCGACTCGGCGGTTCTTGGCTCGGGCCTGGCCGTTCCTGCGCAACCGATCGCGCCGATCACGATGCTCGACGAGATCAGCGCGAGCCGCCTCATGACGCCGGCGGCACGAAAAACGCCTCGCGGTAGTACTTGAGCTCAGCGATCGATTCGAGCAGGTCATCCATCGCGCGATGGTTGCCTTTTTTGGTAGGCCGGTCGGCGTATTGTTGGGGATACCAACGACGTGCCAGCTCCTTGATGGTCGACACATCGATGTTGCGGTAGTGCAGCCACTTTTCTACCTCGGGAAGGTACCGAGCTAGGAAACGACGATCCTGGTGGATCGAGTTCCCCGCGAGCGGCGCTTTGTTCTTCTGCGTATGCTTTGCGAGAAAATCCAAAATGGCGCCGGAAGCCTGTGCTTCATCGATCGTCGACTCTCGAACGCGCGACAGCAGGCCGGACTCCCCATGATGGGTTGTGTTCCACTCATCCATGGCTTTGAGCACCTCTTCGGGTTGGTGCAGGATGAGATTGGGCCCCTGGGCAACTACATTGAGCTCTCCATCCGTCACTAGCACTGCGACCTCCAAGATCTTTTCGATCTCGGAATCCAGCCCCGTCATCTCCATATCCATCCAAACGATTGCAGACATCGCGGTTGAGAAATGCTTAGCATGGCCGCGCGTTTGTGCCCCGTATCCGCACCCCGCGGGTTGGAAGTCCTGAGCAGGTGCCGTATACACTGGCGTCCCGCAGAAGAACGCCCTAGGAACCAGCGCTGTAATGAGTGACCGAAAGCTGAGCCAGCTCCGCCAACTCGAAGCGGAAAGCATCCACATCATTCGGGAGGCTGCGGCCGAATTCGACAACCCCGTGATGATGTACTCGGTCGGAAAGGACTCGTCCGTGATGCTGCGCCTCGCGGAAAAGGCTTTTTCACCGGGGCCCCTTCCCTTTCCGCTCCTTCACGTCGACACGACGTGGAAGTTCCAAGACATGTATCGCTATCGGGACAAGATCGAGGCGAAGCTGAAGGGCGAGCTCATCAAGTACGTCAATACCGAAGGTGTCGAGATGGGAATGAATCCCTTCGACTTCGGTAGCAAGAAGTACACCGACATCATGAAGACCGAGGCGCTCAAGCAAGCCCTCACCAAGTATGAATTCGATTGTGCCTTCGGTGGGGCTAGACGAGACGAAGAGAAGTCACGCGCGAAGGAACGCATTTTTTCGTTTCGGGATGCCAACCACGTATGGGATCCGAAGAGTCAGCGCCCCGAGCTATGGAACGTCTACAACGCGAAAATCAAGAAAGGCGAAAACGTCCGCGTGTTTCCGTTGAGCAACTGGACGGAGCTCGATGTGTGGCTCTACGTATGGCTCGAGAAAATCCCCGTGGTGCCGCTTTATTTCGCCGAGGAACGCCCCGTGGTCGAACGCGAGGGGACGTGGATTCTCGTGGACGACGATCGAATGCGTCTCGAACCGGGCGAGAAACCCCAAATGAAGCGAGTCCGCTTTCGAACGCTGGGTTGTTATCCACTGAGCGGCGCGATCGAGTCGGACGCAGATACCGTCCCGAAGATCATCCGTGAGATGCTGCTCAACCGTTTCTCGGAGCGGCAGGGACGGTTGATCGATTTCGATGAGGAAGGCTCGATGGAGGCCAAGAAGCGTGAAGGTTACTTCTAGGCTGCGCCGGGAAACGCCATGAAAGACGAAAAGGAACTCATTCGCGAGGACATCGAAGCCTACCTCGCGAAATATCAGCAAAAAGAGCTTTTGCGCTTCGTGTCGGTCGGTTCGGTGGACGACGGCAAGTCCACGCTGATCGGGCGGATTCTCTACGACACGGGCATGGTGTTCGAGGACCAAATGGCGGCCGTGCGTGCTGCCTCCCAGAGCGACAAGCCCGACCTCGCTTTGCTGACCGATGGTCTGAAGGCCGAACGCGAGCAAGGGATCACGATCGACGTCGCGTATCGGTACTTTGCGACCGACAAGCGAAAGTTCATCATCGCCGACACTCCAGGCCACATTCAGTACACGCGGAACATGGTCACCGGAGCATCAACGGCAGATGTGGCCTTGATCTTGATCGACGCGCGCCACGGAGTTCTTCAGCAGTCGCGCCGCCATGCATACATCGCCTCTTTGCTCGGAATTCCCCACCTGGCGGTCTGCGTCAACAAGATGGACCTCAAAGATTTCTCGGAAGAGGTCTACGATGCGATCTGCGCGGACTTCATGGAATTCGGCAAGACGCTTCGCTTCAAAGACATCCAGTTCTTTCCCGTGAGCGCGCTCCTCGGGGATAACGTTGTGAGTGACAGCGAGAACACGCCTTGGTACGACGGTCCACACGTTCTCGGCTATCTCGAGACGGTCCCGGTATCGGACGACCGAAACTACGACGACTTTCGGTATCCGGTGCAGTACGTCATCCGGCCCGATTTGGACTACCGTGGCTTTGCGTCCGAAATCGCTTCCGGCATCGTTCGCAAGGGCGACGAAATCGTAGCGCTGCCGTCGGGCAAAACGTCGCGCGTGAAGACGATCGACACCTACGACGGCGAGCTCGAAGAAGCCTCCGCAGCGCAATCGGTGACGGTTCTGCTCGAGGACGAAATCGACATCAGCCGCGGGGACATGATCGTCAAGCCCGACAATCTTCCCCGGGTCACTCGGCGCTTCGACGCCCACCTCGTGTGGATGCACGAGAAGCCGCTCGACACCGAGAAGGCTTATCTGGTCAAACACACCAGCCAGACGGTCCGCGCCCAGATCGACAAGATTTACTGCGAAATCGACATGGATTCGCTCGAGGAGCGACCCACCGACGGGATCGGTCTGAACGACGTCGCGAAGGTGCGTCTGAGCTGCCACCGGGCGCTCTACGTCGACGACTACACCCGCAACCGCCAGACCGGCGCGTTCATCGTGATCGACTCCCTGACCAACAACACGGTAGCCGCGGGGATGATCGAGCTCGAAGCAACCGGACAAGACCTCGAGGAAGCCATGAAGGAGCTCCATGCCGAGTCGGCGATGGAGCCGAAGACGTTCGTCAGCCCGAACGAGCGCATGGAGCGGTTTGGACAACGCGGCGCCACGGTGTGGCTGACAGGGCTCCCAGGGTCCGGTCGGTGGACTTTGGCCTATGCGCTCGAGCGGAAGCTGTTCGACCAGGGTCGCACCGCAACCGTGGTGAACCCCGTTGGCGAAGACCTTCGGTCGATGATCTCGGCGGCAAAGGCCGTCACCGATGCCGGCCTGATCAACATCTGCGCGTTCCCGAGCCGAACCAAGGAAGATCGCGCGCAGCTCGTGGAGCGGATCGGTGAAGACCGCGTCATCCAGGTCTACGTCAACACCGACGAAGCGCTTTGCCGGGAACGGCGCCCCGACGCTGATTTTTCAGGCTTCGAGCCCCCCGAGAACCCGGACGTGACCGTGTCACTCGACGACATGCGAATCGACAGGGCCGTCGAAGTCATCCTCGAAGCTTTGGAAGCTCGAAGCCAGTTCGAAGACCATTAACCGGCGGTTCACAGTCTACGCTTCGATGCAGCGCCGAACCACGTCGAGCAGCGTCAGTGTGCCCCACGCGAGCCCGTCGACCGGGATTCGCTCGTTGTGTCCGTGAAACATGTCGGCGAAACGCATCGTTGGTGGCAGTCGCACCGGCGCGAAACCATACCAACGGGCACCGAGCCGAGTGAACGCAGTGGCATCCGTGAAGCCCTGCAAAACGAACGGAACCACCGGCACGCCAGGTGCGCGCTCGGCCATCACCTCGTGGATGGTCGAGTAGAGAATGGACTCCTTGGGCTCGGTGACGACGGGCGGAAACGAATGAAAGACCTCGAGCTCGATCTGGGGACCCAGCACTGCCTGGAGCTCCCGGATCAAATCCTCTTTGGTCTGCCCTGGTAATACACGGCCATCGATCTCCGCCTCCGCGCGGCCCGGAATCACGTTGGTCTTGTTTCCGGCCCGCACCACCGTTGGCGATGCCGTGTTTCCTAGGAGCGCTCGAAACGCTCGCTTGACCGACGGTTCACGAACGAGATTGAGCGCCAGCGGGCTCATGCTGGGGCTTGCGAGAAGCCTGATGATCGGACGAAGGGGAGCCGGCAGATGCGAAGCCACCGCCCCAATGAAGTCCTTGACAGGCGCCGAGGCGTGGCGCGGTAGACCTTCCTTGCCGAGCTTGGTGATTGCTTCACTCAGTTGAACGACAGCCGAATCCTCTCGTGGCATGGATCCGTGGCCGGGTTCACCGGTAGCCCTCGCGCGCATCCAACAAACCCCCTTTTCGGCCACTTCGACGGTGAAGAACGTCTTACCTGCCACTTGGATGTTGAAGCCGCCCCCTTCCCCAATCGCGTACTCACTGCGGACGAGGTCGGGATGGTTCTCCGCAAGCCAGAGGGACCCGTAGCGGCAACCTGCCTCTTCATCTGCGACAGCTGCAAAGATCAAATCGCGCTTGGGCTTGATTCCCTCGCGAGCGAGTCGGGCCATGATCGCGACCGACATCGCCGCCATGTGCTTCATGTCGATCGCGCCGCGTCCCCAAAGACAGCCGTCATGCACCTCCCCGCAAAAAGGCGGATGGTCCCAAGCCGAAGGGTCAGCCTCGACCACGTCAAGGTGCGCGGTGAGCAGAAGGGGCGGCTTTTCGCCGGATCCCCGAAGACGCGCAACGACGTTGGCCCGCTTGGGCGCGCTCTCCAACACAACGGGCTCCAGGCCCGCGGCGTTGAGCTCTTGGGCGACGACCTCAGCGGCCTCCCGTTCATTTCCTGGCGGATTCGTGGTGTCGATTCGAAGCAGCTGCTGGCAGAGCCGGAACGAATGGTCGGTGAGTTCCCGATCGCCGTCCGCCATGGCGCTGCTACTCGTTCTTGCTCGACGCGGTCTTCTTCTTGCGCGTCTTCTTGGCAGCGGCTTTCTTCGGCGTCGCCTTCTTGGGCGGTTTCAGCTTTCGCTTTCCTGCAGCTTTTGATTCCTCGACACTTGCCTTGAGCGCTTCGAACAGATCGATGACCTTGGCCCTCGGCGCCTCGGGTGTAGTCGTGATTTCGTGTCCGGCGATCTTTTCCTCGACAGCTTCGAGTACGCGCGCTCGGAACTCGTCTTGGTACTTTTCAGGCTCGAATTGGTCGTCGCTGAGCTGCTCGATGAGCTGGCGTGCCATTTTGGTCTCTGCCGGTTTGAATGAGACGTCATCGCCAAGATCGATTTCTCCGAAGTCTCGAACTTCGTTGGAGTAAAAGACCTGGTGCATGATCAGTCCCTCTTTGTACGGACGTATTACGACCAGATGACTCTTGCCGCGCGCAATGTGATGGCCCACGGCGACTCGACCCGTGTCCCGCATGGCCTGCGATAGCAACCGGTACGCCTTGTGGCCTCCCTTGTCTGGACCGAGGTAGTACGACTTCTCCACGTAGATGGAGTCCACGGTATCGAGGGGGACGAACTCGACGATCTCGAGGTTGTGGGTCTTTTCCTCTTCGAGCGCCTTCAACTCGTCGGCGTCGAAACGCACGAATTGACCCTTGGCGTACTCGTAACCTTTGACGAGGTCGGCTCTGTCCACGACCTCGTCGTCGGTGGGGCAATAGACCTGGTACTTGATCCGGTTGCCACACTTGGCGTGGAGCTGGTGGAACGAAACGCCCTCGGCTCTGGCCGCCGTGAAGATCTTGAAGGGAATCGACACGAGGCCAAAGGACAAAGTCCCTGAGCTTATGGCACGCGCGGGCACTGGATCATGATAGATCGCATCGTAGGATTGGCGAAGAGTTGAATAAGGAACGTGACAAAGGGCTTGCGCAATACCGGAAAAAGCGCGATCCCAGCAAGACCACAGAGCCGTTTGAAGCTGAACCTTCGCGCAGGGGCGGAACAACGCGGCGCGGACGCTTCGTCGTGCATTGTCACAGCGCTCGAGCGCTTCATTACGATCTGCGAATCCAAGTGGGCGGTGTCCTGCAGAGTTTTGCGGTTCCAAAGGGACCGAGCCTCGCCGTCGAGGACAAACGTCTGGCCATTCAGACCGAGCCCCACCCTCTTCGCTATCTGAGCTTCGAGGGCGTCATTCCGGAAGGGAACTACGGGGCAGGTCCGATGATCGTTTGGGACCGCGGCCGTGTTTCATACCCACGGGACACCGCGGAGGAGGGTCTCGACAAAGGCGCGCTTTCATTCGAGCTCGACGGTTTCAAGCTCAAGGGTCGTTTCAGCCTCGTTCGTCCCTCGAAGCAGCAGGGCGATCAGCAGAATCAGTGGCTACTCATGAAGCGCGACGATGCGTTTGTAAGCGAAACCGACGTGATTGCAGAGCAGCCTCGCAGTGTGCTTTCGGGGCTCACCGTCGAGGAGCTGCGAGATGCTGAGAGTCTGTACGAAGACGCGTACGAGAATGCAATAGAGCTCGGCGCGAAGAAAGGCATGGTCCAAGCTAGCCGACTAACGCCGATGCTTTGCACTCTCGACGACGTGCCCGTCGATCGTCCGGGCTGGTTGTACGAGCTCAAGCTCGACGGTGTTCGCATTTTGGCCGAACGTCGTGATAGTGAAGCGCGTCTATTCTATCGAACACACCGCCCGGCCACGGCGAGCTTCCCGGAGGTCGTCGAGGCACTCAAGGCGCTCCTCGCTCCAGAATTGGTGCTCGATGGGGAGATCATCACCTTCGACGAAGCGGGGCATCCCTCTTTTCAAAAGCTCGCAAGCCGCATCCACGCGAGGCGACCGGGCGACATTGGGTTTCTGCGGGACGCGGTCCCGGTGGTCTTCGTCGTGTTCGATATTTTGAGCATCGGGGACCTCGACCTACGCGCGCTTGCGCTGCGCGACCGCAAAATAGTGCTCGAGAAAGTCATCCGAGGCGCCGGGGTGATTCGCAGACTGGACTACTTCGAAGACGATGGCAGTGCCCTTCTGGCTTTCTGCGACACACATGGCCTAGAAGGACTCGTCGCAAAACGCATGGAATCCGCGTATCGCGCGGGTCCAACGCGGTCGGGGCATTGGGTCAAAGTCAAACGCGTACGCGAGGACGACTTCATCGCCACTGGCTACACGAAAGGCAAGAGAAGCCGAAAGAAGCTCGGAGCGCTCGAGCTCGCAACGTACCAGGAGGGCGAGCTCACGACGTGTGGCCGCGTGGGAAGCGGGCTCTCTGATCGCGAAATCAGTCTTCTTTTGGACCGGCTTTCGAAAAACGCTCCGGTGGTGGTGCGGGTTCGTTACGCCGGCTGGACGGAACAGGGCAACCTCCGTCATCCGGTTTACCTCGGCATGCGAGACGATGTCCCCCCCGAGAAGGTGAAGCTCGCGCCCAAGCCCGAAGACGCCACCATGCTCGACGATGCAGACCGAACGGAAACCCAGGCGGACCGCATCGTCGGAAAGGCTCGTCTCACCAACCAGAGCAAGCTGTTTTGGCCAGACGACGGGATCACCAAAGGTGACCTCTGCGACTACTACGAGGCCATCGCACCGGTGCTGCTGCCCCATCTTTACAATCGGCCGGTGACATTGGTTCGCTTCCCAGACGGCATACAAGGAAAGAGCTTCTTTCAATGGAGAATTCCACAGCAAGCCCCGCCCTGGCTTCGCTCCCTGCGATTGCGGTCGGAGGAAGAGGACGGCAAGGAGGTAAACACCATTCTCGTCAACGACCTCAGCTCGTTGATGTATGTCGCCAACCTGGGTTGCATCCCGCTTCACATGGTCGCTTCGCACGCCGAAGCCCTCGACACCTGCGATTTCCTCACCCTCGACCTCGATGTCGAGCTGGCGTCCCTCGAACGAGCGATCCCGATTGCTATTACGATTCGAGAAATCCTGGAGGAAGCCGGGCTTCGAGGATTTCCCAAGACCTCGGGCAAGACGGGACTGCACGTCTTGGTGCCGGTTGGCGCTGGGCTTCCGTGGAATGCCGCCAAGAAACTCCTCGAGCTAATCGGAAGGTTGGTTCTTCGCCGGCACCCAAACGACGCGACGATGGAGCGACGGAAGGACAAGCGTGGCACTCGCGTGCTGATCGACATCGGTCAAACAGGCCGGCACCGAACGATCGTGGCTCCTTATTCGGTTCGGGAGGTACCCGGCGCGCTGGTATCTACGCCGCTTTCGTGGGAGGAGATCAGTCTTTCGTTGGATCCTTCGTCCTTCGATATCTTCACGGTTCCGCAACGCGTTCTTTCTGCGGGTGATCCGATGCAGGGTGCGTTCGACGAAGAGGTCGACTTGGCGGAAACCTTGGCACGCTTGGGAGCACTCATCGGTCAAGACGACCCAACTTGATTCGCATGCGACATTGAACCAGGGTTTCCTGGTAGATGAGCCTGTTCGAGGAACTCGGTGGCGAGCCCAAGCTTCGAGCGATCGTCGATGACTTCGTCGATCGGTGCTTCGATGATGTGATGATAGGTTTTCTGTTCGCTCGAGCGGAACGAGCTCGAATCAAGCGTTTCGAGTATCAGCACGCTGCCAGGGCGCTCGGTGCGGCAGTCGAGTATGAGGGGCGACCGCTCGACGAAGCCCATCGGCCCCATCGAATCCTCGGGGGCCAGTTCGACCGACGCAAACAGATCCTCAAAGAGACCTTGAGGGACCACGAAGTAGCCGAGGCGATTGTCGATGCCTGGACAAGTCACCAGGACCGCCTGCGTCACTTGATTACCAAAGATCCCGATTCGAACTGCCAAGACTAACCATGTCGGAACCGGTCCAAGGTCTCGTTGTTCGTTCGACCGCAGGGTTCGTCGACGTGCTCGTAAATGGTGATGTGATTCAATGCCGGATTCGCGGAAGACTGAAAAAGACGCCTCGCGATACCGACCTTTGTGTCATCGGCGACGAGGTGCTCGTCGCTCAGGCAGACCAAGGAACACATGTCGTCTCCGACGTGCTCCCCAGACGAAGTCGTTTTTCGCGACGCCAACCCGGCAGGGGGCCAAGCAAAGAAGACGTGCTCGTCGCGAACCTCGATCAGCTGCTGATCACCTTCTGTTACGGGCGACCGCTCTTCAATGCTCGGATGTTGGACCGATTTCTGGTGATCGCTGAACATCAACGGGTTCGGCCGATCATCGTGGTGAACAAGGCTGACCTCGAGCAACAAGGCGATTCAGACTGGCAACAGACGTATGAATCGATCGGATACCTGGTGTTGAAGGTAAGCGCCGGGACCCGTGAAGGCATGGACGCACTTCAGGATGTCTTGCGCGACAAGATCTCGGCCTTCGTGGGACCTTCTGGGGTGGGCAAGAGCAGTCTCATCAATCGGATCTTGCCGGGTCTGAGCCTCGGCGTCGCCTCGGTTAGCGAACATCACGGCAAGGGGCGCCATGCGACCCGGGTCGCTTCGCTGTACGGGCTTCCGGGGGGCGGCTTTCTGGCCGACACGCCCGGCATCCGAGAGCTTGCGACGTGGGAGCTTCCGATCGACCAGCTCGACCGGTGTTTCCCGGAAATGGCGCCGTATCGAACTGAATGCGCATTTCGGAGTTGCACGCACACGCACGAGCCGCAATGCGCAGTCATCGACGCCGTGCATCGCGGCGCGATCGAACGAGACCGCTACGAAAGCTACGTGCGCCTCCGCGACGACGTGCCTCCCTAAGGGGTTTGTTTTTGGAAGTCGAACCGCGCTCTAGACACGCGGTCGGACCTGACGTTGACCTTGCGCGCGACCCGGCGGCCGTTGTTGAGCTCGAACTCCAGGGTCACACGCCCGAGCGGGACGTAAACGCCTTGCATGGGGGTGCGCCCCAGCAGATCTCCACCGATGAAGACGTCCGAAGGCGGGTTGGTTTCGATATCGATTCGGCCGTAGGCTCCGGGTTGCGCGCCCCCTTGTTTTCCGAGGAGACGCGCGGTCACGCCCGCAGTCTCGCCGGTCGAAACCTTTGCGGTGGTCGACCATGAGGCAAAACCTGGCCTCTCGATCCGGATCCGGTATTCGCCTTCCATCAGGCCCGTCAGCGCAACCGGTGTCACCCCTTGTTCCTTGCCGTCGAGATAGATCTTCGCACCCGGAGGCGATGATGCGACCAAGATGCGAGCCCCATGCTGCTGAAGCAGTGGATTCTCATCGAGCGCAATCTCCGGTGGACCTTTGTCGGGCAAAAGGCCGCGAACGTACCTCATCCCGTCGAGCTGGGTCAGCGCGTAGCCGCCTCCAGCTACGAGAATGGTCAACAACACGACGAGACCCTTCCAGTTTCGCTTCGGAACCGACCTGCCTCGAGCAGGCGCGCCCGTCATCCGTTTTGGTGGATCCGAGACCGCTCGTTTGCTGACGCGCGGCCCCGAGGCGTCGTCGGGTGAGGAGGTCGCCCCCGGCTGGGGCACGGTCGCAGATGCCGAGCTGGCATCTAGCAAATGGATCAAATCGAGACCGCCGCCAACGTCGACTTCGAGCTCCCGTATGCCAGGGATCTGAGACACGTACGATTTTGACGAGTCGTTGGCATGATGCATGTCCA
>JBFICQ010000110.1:0-10817 GCA_041581895.1 Polyangiales bacterium
GGAGCTCGCAGGGATCGACTCCCACATGGACTCCTCAGTGATGGAATACATCGCACAGTGGTACGGGCGCACCACGACCGAGGCTGGGCGATACGACGTTGCAGCGGTGAGCTTTGGATACGGTGACCTAGTCGAGCTCTACGACAATCGCGGAGGCCTCGACATCGGTGACATCGACCCGACCAACGCCGACCGGGTGTGGGCCAAGTACTATCACGGGGGTGAGGTCTGCAGCTCCGATGCAGACTGCCCGTTTTCCGAGTCCGGAGCTCGGAGCGCCGAGCTTAACGCCGTGAACACGGCTGCCGGGCTGACCCAATCGTGTGTGCCGCACCCCCAAGGGGTCGCGACGCACGGAAGCATCTGCTCGAATTTCGACGACGACGCGGCAGCCCTTGCGGTTGGCGATCCACAAGGGCCTTACTTGCCCGTGAGCTATCGCTTTTGTTCGGACGAGCGCGTCGGGACCCTAGGCTGGTGCCATCGGTTCGACGAGGGAGACAACTATCGCGAGATCGTGCGAAACCTCGCCGAGCAGTACGAGCGTCAGTACATCTTTACCAACTTCCGACGCTACCGGTCGGATTTTGACATCGGGCCATACATCTCGAATCGACTCATCGGCCGTCATTTCACGATTCTGCAGGCGATCTTTCGAAACCTCATTTACCGCTATCAAGCCGATCCGGCATTTCGCAACGATACCGACGATTTCGGCTTCTACGACCAATTCATGGCGAGCGCCGACGTGCTCAATTTCTACGCGCGAGTGCTTGGCCAACCGGACATCGGCTCGTATTTGTTCGACCCCGTTACCGGGAACTTCGAGCGCGCCAGTCCCATTCCCGGGCTTCCCGGATCGGAGCTCGACCTACCGATCGGTCTAGGCCGGTACCTCTTCTCTACGTATCAGCGCGGGCTCACCGGCATCTCGCGCATCGAACGGATCGGTTCGTTCTATGACAAATGGATCGCGATCCAGATGCTGACCGACCGCGGTGGCGCGATGGACTACACGCGAGACGTCCCGTTCTGGGTGAACTTCCATGACCTCTTCCCGATCGAGATGCAGCAGATCTTCCAGGGCATGATCCAAGACGAGCCGGAGTCGATCTCTCCTCGGGTCGCCTGCTCTACGTCTGGGCCAGGAAGTGTCTGCAACGATCCTCGCGTCGTCTACATGGACTTCTATCGCGGTGACTGTTCCGCCGCGGAGACCTGCAGGCCCGATCCGATCGAGGAAACCTACGCAGGTCTCGATGTCGTCGACGGAGGTAGCTCGATCTTGCTCCAGTTCCTCGCCGCGGCTTTCGCCCTCGCCGACTTCCCGGTTTTCTTCGATACCACTTTCCAAAATCAGCTCTTCATTTGCGTCGAAGGCGAGGGGGATTGCTTCGCGCCGAGCGACGGTTCGGTCGAGGGTGTCGACTTCGTTCGGCATAGCTCGACGAGGTTTGGAAAGACGTTTCTCGCCTTTCAGGTCGAGCCTGCCATCGCCGTTCCCAATCAGGAGTCGATCGGGTTCAACATGGTCAAGGAGGCCTCCGACAACGCGTTCGTCATCGACGTGCTCGAGCGGCTCGGCAACGGAGAGACGGTCTCGCAGGCAGAGCTCGATCAGCTGACTGCCGGCGGGTATCGTATCCCCGCGGACGCAGACCAGGCGCTATCCGACTTGAACATACTCGATCGCCGACAGCGCAACCTCGAGTCGTTCTTCTTTCAGCTAATCGACCTTCAGCGCCAACTCGGCATCGCCGGATACCTGAGGTTCTGAGATGAGTACGACGACAAAGCACTTCATCTCTCTTCTCGCAGCGACCTCGTTGCTCTCGATCGCATTCGGTTGCACCAAGGGAGGCCCGACTGCCGACCGCGTCCAACCGAACCTGGTCGACAAAGACATCTTTCAAGGCGAATGGTGGGTCACTCAGACCGTCATCGATGCCGATGCAGAAGCGACCGGCCCCACCTGGACCGGCGACAGCGGGTGGGATCTCAGCCTCGACAAAGGATCCTCGGGTTCACTCGGTCGGATCCGCTGGGTCATCGACGAGAAGGTTCTCTTTGCGTTTAGGTCTTACGAGCTCGTAGACGGCGCCAACCCGAATGGAAACGACGAAGAGTTCCGCGGGCAACCCCTGGCAGCCTTTGAGGTGATCGACCACGTCGACGTTCGACCACAATACAACGAAGTCACGGGGGAAACGCGCAACATCATCGAAGAAAACACGGAGGACCGCCGCTGGTTCGAACGCGAGTTCATGCGGGTCGATTGGTCGAAAAACCACGTCCAATCCTTCTTCTTTCCCGCCGAGCTCGACGCTCTCGGAAGATGGACCATCGAGCCGGGATCTTTTTTCATTCAGGACGAGAGCTCGCACTGCACGGGGGAAGGCGAAGAAGAGCAATGCGCCTTTCCGAAGTCGTGGGAACCGCAGCTCGTGACACTCGGCGAGGACCCGAGCTACCGATTCGCCGACGAGTGGCCGGAAGGCAATGAAGACACCACTCACTACATGAGCTTCGTCACCTTCATGAACCTCTCGCCGGATGCCGAGTGTGTCTTCGCGAGTGGCACACCTTGCCAAACTCTGTCGATCCCTTCGCGGCTTGCGTTCTTGCGCGTTCCGCCCGAACACCAATACGCAGCCGCCACCCAGAGCCACGAAGAGTTCGACAAATTCGGGGTATTCCGGACCTATCAACGAACCTACATCGGCGCTTCGAACAGCGGTACCACGCGTCGATGCGATCGGGACGTCGACTGCGGGACGGGCGGCTTCTGCAACGTTGAGACGCACATCTGCGAGGGTGGGCTTGGAGAGGACTTTGGCGAAACCGACTCGCTCGCTTTCCTACGACCACGACACAACTTCTTCGCGCAGTCGCTGACCGACCAGGAATGCGCCGCCGATTGGGAGTGCGATGGACGTTTCGGTGACGAGCCGAGCGCCCCCGGGTCGGGTTGCGACGCGCGCGCGCGTCGATGCACGATTCCCATGCGCAAGCGCGTCCCTCGGCAGCTCGCGAACGGCCCCGGGTCGATCGCCTATCATCTGAACGCGGGCTTTCCAAAGCATCTCGTTCATCCGGCCATGGAGGTAATGGGCAACTGGAACGAGGTGTTCATGCGTGGCTGGCGAGTCACTCGCGGAGAGACTCTACCAACCTACGAGTCGATCCGGATCAATTGCCAAGAACGGGACCCGACCCGGTACTGCTTCTGCGGTTCGCCCGACGACGTCGGGGGGACTTGTCGGGGCCGATACGACCCGTTCATCACGCCTGACGATTGGGCCGCGCAGGGCGTTACCGATCCTTATCAGTGCCACATCGAGAACACCGAGTTCAGCGAGCCCGGCTCTCCGACCTCGTTTGACGATTACCCCCTTCCGCAGGCCTATCGGTATCGATTCGTCGGGGACGAGTGCTTGTTCGTCTTGCGCGCGAATACCTGCGATTGGCACCGAACCGATGCGTCGCAGACCTGTGAGGAAGTGCTGGATGCCGACGGTGAGCCAATCGTCTGGGAGCAACTCGGCGACCTCCGGCACCAGTTCTTCAATTTCATCGACCAGGTGAATACACCCTTCGGCGGCGTGTCGAGCCCATTGGCCGACCCTACGACGGGCGAGCTGATCACGGCCAATGCGAACTTCTCCGCGCGCGGTGTCGAGGCCCGCGCCACGCAGGCGCTCGACTTCTTTCCGGTGCTGCGGTGTGCCAATGAGACCCTCGGCTGCGATGCGGGTGACGAGGCCGCGGCCGAGCGGTACCTCACGGGCGAGAACCTTCGAGGCTACTTTTCGAACCTCGGTCGGACTGAGCACCCCGCAGGGCTCGCGGCTTCAGGCTCAGATGGATTCAGCATCGACGACACCTCCCGGCCGCAACTTCCAGTCGACGTCAACGGAGCGCTACGCGACGTCATGGGCCGCGCAACGGACCGCATCGACAGCCTGCGGGGTCAAGACGGCCGGGCACAGATCTTGAGCGACCGAATGCGGCGGCTTGCCGGTACCTCGATCGAGCAAAAACTGATGGGGTCTCTCGGTGTCGATGGGTACGAAGCCCTCAATCGGCATTTCGATCACGGTCAACGATACGTGTTTGGGCTCACGCCGCAGACGAGCATTTACGACGACAGCGTTCTCGACCGGATCTCGCCGTTCCGCGGTAACGGCTTCACGCGCACTCTGGGTACCAGAATGGATGCCGACGAGGAGCTCTCGAGGCACAACATCTGTTTCGGCACCGAAACTCCGTTTCGCAAGCGATACCTCGAGTATTGGGCCGAAGCGTTTCGTGGACGCCCCCCTGCCGAGGCCTCGATCCGCATGCAACAGCTCTACACACGGCAGGTGCAACACCACGAAGTCGGCCATTCGGTGGGGCTTCGACACAACTTCGCCGCAAGCCTGGATCGTGACAACTACGGCGATGGCTACTTCAACGTGGTCATTGGCGACTCCGCCATGAGCGGCGACGACTTACCCCTTCCGAGGCTCGAAGACTACGACCTCGATTCCGATGGGTTCGTCGCCGGTCCCGAGTTCGACCAGTACTTGACCGAGCTGCGCCAGACGCGGAACGAACGCGCCAAGCGGGGCGCGCACAACTATACGTCGAGCTCGACCATGGACTACAGCGGTGACGAGTCTGACGCCCAGGGCTTGGGTCGCTACGACGTAGCCGCAACGATCTGGAATCACTTCGACCAACAAGAGGTCTACAACCTGTCGAGAGACGCCGTGCAGACCGACGAAGATGGTCCATTTCAAGGGCTCAAGCGGTCCCACGAAGTCGGTCGTGTCTGGTGGCAGTCGTACCTCGGCGGTGAGAGCTGTAGGGTCGATGCCGAATGCCCATACTCACGTGCCTCGGGTGCCCTTCCGGAGACGCAACCCGTCTATCAGCGATGCGTCCAAAACCCCCGCCAGGTCTTTCCACAGGCAGAGTGCTCGGGGCAGTCCGACTGCGTTTGTTCCAACTTCGACTCCGACGTCGACGACTACGCCGATGTCGCGGGCTATCCAGAAGCTGGAATCGAACGGGGCTTCGCCCCGGTGCGCTACCTCTTTTGCCCCGACGACCGCACCCACGACATCTCGTGGTGCACGCGCTTCGACGCAGGGGAGAGCTTTCGCGAAGTTATCGACCACTACCGGCGCACGTGGGAAGAGCTCTATCCGGCGACGTACTACCGGCGCTTCCAGCGAGCTGGTGCACGCGGCGGTGAGTCGACCGGAATGGTCGAGCAAGCCGCCAAGATCTATCAGCACCTCTTTTTCCGTTTCAACTTCGAGCCTGGTTTCTCACTCGACACCGGCCCGCTTGGCTTCGACGATCAGTTTCTGGCGTCCATCGATGCCATGAACTGGTTCATCGAGATCGTGAACCTCCCGGACGAGGGGTCCTACCAATACGACGCAGGTCAGAACATCTATCGTTTCATGGGTGAGCCCGTCGACCTGCCAGGCGCCGACTTGAGTCTCCTGCCAGGCCAAGGCTTTGGCATGTGGACCAAGTACCAGGACGGCTACTTCGGGTTCTTCCGACCGGAGCGCGCCGGGGTCTTTTACGACAAGCTCATCGCGCTCCTGGCGCTTGCGATTCGAGATTGGGGCCTGAGCTTCACGATCGACGAGCGCTACTTCATCAACTTCTACGACCTCTTCCAGACCGAGATGACCGAGTTCTTCGGCGGCGTCATTCTCCAAGACGAGAGCTGGTTCGCGCCGCGCCTTCGTATGCAAGACGGTGAGCCGATCGTACAGCACATGAGTTGGTACCGTGGAACGGCGCTCGGGGAATGCTTCGAAAACAACGCGTTCGTCCCCTGCCGTGGCAGCCAGCGTGAGGTGTACCCAGACGCCGCAATCGAGGGAACGACCAACGAGGTCCTTCGAAGCTGGGCGGCTATTCTCGCGCTTGCGCAGTTTCCCGTGTACTACGACACCAGCTTCGAGCAACGGCTCTTGATCTTCAAAGCGGGTAGCGGCTCCGGGTTCGACATCCCGGACATTCAAGCCGATGGCAGCCCGACTTGCGTGTATGGGACCGATGGTCTCGGGGCGGGCCATCTCGTAGTCGATCCCGGTGTTCCAAACGATTGCGATACTGCCGAAGACGCCGACTACGTGGTATTCGAGTCGAACCGGTTCCGCACTCCCTACGTTGCAGTGAAGGTACGGCCGAACCTGGAGTTGAACCTCGAGGAAGAGCAGGTCGGCTTTCAACTGCTCAAACGACTCGTAGACCTTCAGAGCGAGGTTGACGGCCTTCCGCCGACCGATCCCTCGCTCCCTGCCAAGCTGCAAGAACTGCAACGGGGCGAATCGTTCCTCGAGTACCTCATCGACCTTCAAACGGCCTACGGCATCAGCAACTTCTTCTGATGGCGCGCATAGGGTCTTCCTGTAAGCTATCGATGTGGGGACGCCGTTGCCGGACAAGGACGACCTGCTCAGGCAATACCGATCGATGATGCGGATCCGTCGCTTCGAAGAGGAGGCGGCGCGAAACTACGCGAAAGGCAAGATCGGCGGGTTTCTTCATCTGTACATCGGGCAAGAAGCAATCGCCGTCGCGGCGGTCGATGCGCTTCGAGACGAGGACTACATCTTTCAGACCTACCGCGACCACGGCATCGCCCTTGCACGCGGTATGTCCGCCAAGGCTGCGATGGCCGAGCTTTTTGGCAAAGACACGGGCTGTTCGCGCGGGATGGGCGGCTCGATGCATTTCTTCGACGTCGAGCGCAACTTCCTCGGCGGTTGGGCGATCGTCGGTGGCCATTTGGCGCTCGCGGCCGGCACAGCATTCAAGTCCGCTTACAACGGTGAAGATCGCGTGACGGTCTGCTTCTTTGGCGAGGGGTCGACCAACATCGGTGGCTTTCATGAAGCGATGAGCCTGGCTGGTCTCTGGAAGCTACCCATCGTGTTCGTTTGCGAGAACAATCAATACGCGATGGGGACGCCTCTCGAGCGCACGAGCGCACTCAAAGACCTCTCGATCAAAGCCAAGGGCTACGCGATGGTGGGCGACCGATTCGAGGGTCACGACGTGACCCTCGTTCAACAGCGAATCGGGGAGGCCGTGAATCGCGCAAGGACGGGAGGTGGGCCCACATTCATCGAGGTGCTCACGTACCGTTTTCGTGGCCACTCGATGAGCGATCCTGCGAAGTACAGGTCGCGCACGGAGCTCGAGCAAAGGAAGCAGCTCGACCCAATCCAGGTGGTGCGTGAACGGCTACTCGAGCTCGGGGTTCAAGAAAGCGAGCTCGAAGACATCGACCTCGAAGTCGACGAGGAGATCGACGAAGCCGTGCAATTCGCCGAAGACTCGGAGCCTGCGCGCCGAGAGGTCATGATGAGCACGGTTTACGCGGAGGAGGGCGACTCGTGAGAGAGCTACGCTATCGAGAGGCCCTCCGCGAAGCGATGCTCGAGGAGATGGAGCGCGACGAGCGGGTTTTCCTCATGGGAGAAGAGGTCGGGCACTACCAGGGGGCTTACAAGGTGTCCGAGGGGCTTCTCGACAAGTTCGGGGAGCGTCGCGTCATCGACACCCCGATAGCCGAAGCGGGCTTTGCAGGCATCGGCATTGGCGCGGCGATGGTGGGGCTTCGACCGATCATCGAGTTCATGACGTGGAACTTCTCGTTCGTAGCGTTCGACCAAATCATCAGCAATGCGGCCAAGATCCATCAAATGAGCGCGGGTGCGATCAAGGTACCGATCGTCTTCCGTGGCCCAAATGGTGCCGCGCGGCAGGTGGGGTCGCAGCACAGTCACGCAGTGGCGCCGTTCTACGCTGGCGTCCCAGGCCTCTACGTCTGCCAGCCGAGCACACCACGCGACGCCAAGGGTCTTCTCAAGACCGCGATAAGGAGCAACAACCCCGTCATCTTTCTCGAGGGCGAGACGCTCTACGGCGTGAAAGGCGAGGTTCCGGACGAAGGAGTCGAAGAGTTGATCCCATTTGGCGCAAGCCGCGTCGCTCGCACCGGCACGGACTGCACGATCGTGACCTGGGGCCGCCCTTACTACGTGGCGATGGAAGCGGCCGAACAGCTCGCAGGCGACGGGACCGAGTGCGAGGTCGTCGATCCTAGGACCCTCCGCCCCCTCGACATGGGTCCAATCATCGAAAGCGTCCGAAAAACCAATCGGTGTGTGGTGGTCCACGAGCACTGGCCCTACGGCGGTCCCGGTGCCGAGATTGTTGACCGAGTTCAGCGGGAAGCGTTTGATTACCTCGACGCGCCGGTCGAGCGGGTCACCGGGCTTGACGTCCCGATGCCTTATGCGCTCAATCTCGAAAACGAAGTGCTTCCAACGAAGGAGCGGGTCATCGACGCGGTGAAGCGCGTCAGCTACGCGAAGTGAATCATGGCGAAGATCATAGGACTCCCCAAGCTCTCACCGACGATGGAAGAAGGCACTCTCGTCTCGTGGGCGAAAAAAGAGGGTGACACGGTCGATGTCGATGATCTTCTCGCGGAAGTCGAGACCGACAAAGCGACTATGGAATTTCGGTCTTTTGACCGTGGCGTGCTCTTGAAGATCTTGGTTCCGGAGGGCGTGACCCTCGAGGCTGAGGTTCCAGTCGCGATCATCGGAAAGGAGGGGGAGGACATCACGGAGCTGCTGGCGCAGGTGGCGTCGGCGGGGTCCGCGTCAGCGCCGAAGTCCGCGTCAGCGCCGGAGCCGGAGTCAGCGGCAGGCTCCCAACCCGCGCCAGAGTCACCGGCAATCTCGGCGCCGGACTCACCGGTCGCACCAGCGCCGGAGCCCGCATCTGGGGGAAATGGCGGGCGCGTGATCTCTTCCCCGCTCGTTCGGCGGCTAGCTCGGGAGCGCAGTATCGATCTCCGGGCGGTGCAAGGCTCGGGGCCACACGGGCGCATCGTCAAGCGGGATATCGAGTCGTATTCCGGCCCCGTGGCGGTGCCGTCACGGGTGAGCGGCGAGCGATTGCCGCCCGAGGTTCGGCAAGCGACCAGCATGCGCCGCACGATCGCAAGGAAGCTCACCGAGTCCAAGCAAACCATCCCGCACTACTATCTGACCATCGATTGTGACATCGGCCCGCTTTCCGATGCTCGTGCGGCGATAAACGCCGAGCTCGAAGCCGATGGCAAGAAGGTGTCGCTCAACGATTTGCTCATCAAAGCGGCGGCGGTCGCCCTGCGCCGTGTTCCGGGTGTCAACGCGTCATGGGTGGGCAAAGAGATCCACTACCACCAGGTCGTGGACATTTCGGTCGCGGTCGCGGTCGAAGACGGGCTCATGACGCCGGTCATTCGCGACGCCGATCGAAAGGGGATCGCCGAAATCGCGGAGGAAGTTCGCGATCTCGCCAGCCGTGCCCGCGATCGAAAGCTCTCGGTCGAGGAAATGACCAACGGGACGTTTTCGATCTCGAATCTCGGCATGTATGGCATCGAGGAATTCGCGGCCGTCATCAACCCTCCGGAGGCCGCCATTCTTGCGGTCGGCACCGTGCGAGAAGAGCCCGTGGTCGAAGGCGGTCAGGTGGTCCCGGGCCGCCGATTGCGCTTCACCATGAGCTGTGACCACCGAGTGGTCGACGGTGCTGTGGGCGCTCAGTACATGGCGGCGCTCAAACGCATCATCGAATCGCCCCTCAACATGCTTCTCTGAATGCTTGTGCGGACTTTTGCGCTGACCTCGCGTCTGCACATCTACAGAAAGAGGCGGAAGACCAGCACGAATGCCATGAGGAACGCGGCTACGAACGCCGCGGTCTCGAGCTTTTTCCGCATCGCCGCAAGCCGATCGTACGCGAGACCAAGGTCTGGCTGCTAGCCGTACGCGGACGTCGCCGGTGTACGTCGGCGTGGTTTTACGTGACTCATCCCCGTGGGGCCTTCGGCCCGGCTGTTGGTCCCGCCCCACCGCCCCCACGCTGGTTGGTCCCGCCCCACCACCCCCACGCTAGCACCTACCTAGCAGGCGCCGTGGAACCGCTTGGCATCGATGGGAAATATCTTTCCCGGGTTCAAAACGTGCTTTGGATCGAACACGTTCTTGATCCGTTGTTGCAGCTCGATGAGCGCCGGCGACTGCTCCATGGGGAGATAGGGAGCCTTGAGAACCCCGATCCCGTGCTCTCCGCTCAGGGTTCCCCGAAGTTCGATTACTCGCTCGAAAAGCCGTTTGACGGCCGCGTCCACAACCCGTTTCTGAGCGGGGTCGTCCCACAAGAAGTTCACGTGGAGGTTTCCGTCACCCGCATGGCCGTACGTCGGGATCACTAGCTCGATCTCTTCGGAGAGCTCGGCGCAGGTCTGAAGCAGGTCGGCGATTTTCGTCCGCGGGACGACCACGTCCTCCGATAGCTTGTTGCTGGCCTGGCGCCGAAGGCTGTAGCTGAGCTCACGCCGCGAGGCCCACAGACGCTCCCGCTCGCCGGTGCTTTGCGCGACCAAGACCTCGATCGCACCGACGTCGGTCAGCGCGTTGCCGCAGCTTTCTAGGTCGGCCTCCAGTCGGTCAGCGTCGCCGTCGAGCTCGAGGAGAAGGATCGCCTTCGTCTCGCTGGGGATCGTCAAACCCGCTTCGGGTTGTACGATGCGAATCGCCTCAGCATCGAGTAGCTCGATGCAAGACGGCACCTGTCCTCGAGCGAGCAAAGATCGAACCGCCGGAGCCACGGCATCGAGCCCCGTGAAGCAGGCAAGGAGGGTGACGGTGGCCTCGGGCTTGGGGATCAGCCGCAACGTCGCTTCCGTCACGATCCCGAGCGTGCCTTCGCTTCCGACCATCAAGGCGGTCAGGTCA
>JBFICQ010000111.1:0-10757 GCA_041581895.1 Polyangiales bacterium
CTGCAGCCCCCATTGAGGGCAGGGTTCTGGTGCGATGCGAAGCGGAAGTCGATCCGCAAGGCCTCGAAACAAAGGAAGGCGCAGGGCACGCGTACGTCTGCGTCGGGTCTTTCTCCGTTGCTTGGCAGCCTGCGGCAGCTAGCGAGCGAGCGAGACCTCCCGAGGCTGCTTGCTCGAATCACCGACGGAGCCGTGGCGTTGAGCGGTGCGGAGCGTGGATTTGTCTTGCTCACCGATGAGAATGGCGCACTCGAAGCCGCCACGATCCGAAGCGCCGAAGAGCAGGTAGGTTCGGATACCGCGGCGTTCAGCCGTTCGATCGCAGAGACGGTGCTCATCGATGGCGATCCCGTCGTCACGGTCGACGCATCGCACGATTCTCGCGTTCAAGATTATCTTTCGGTGCATCAACTCATGTTGAAGTCAGTCGCCTGCCTGCCGATCCGATCGCGGGGCCGGATCTGGGGAGTGCTCTATCTCGAGCATCGGAGCATGAGTGGCCGCTTCTCCGGTACCGATCTTGCGCTTCTGCGGGCCTACGCGGATCAGGCAGCAATCGCTATTGAGACGTCTCGGCTCTTCGAGGAAGTCGAGCAGCACAAACGAGCCCTCGAAGAGACTAACGAGGCGCTTCGTCGAGCGAACGAGCGTCTAGAGCAGCGCATCCAAGGCCAGGCAGAGGCCCTTCAGCAAACCCGCAGGGAAATCGCGCGCCTTCAGGTGTCGAAGTCGATGGGGAAGCATTGGGGCCTGGTGGGGGCGAGTGAGGGCATGCGTCGGGTGTACGACGTATTGGATCGCGTCGCCACCAGTGATGTTCCGGTCGTGATCACGGGGGAAAGCGGAACCGGCAAGGAGCTCGTCGCACGGGCGATTCATCAGAGTAGCGCGCGTTCCGATCAATCCTATGTTTCGATCAACTGTGGTGCGATTCCACACGAACTTCTCGAGAGCGAGCTCTTCGGGCACGTCGCCGGTGCGTTCACGGGCGCTACCCATGCACGCGAAGGCGTATTCGTACAGGCGCACAAGGGAACGCTTTTCATGGACGAGGTCGCGGACATGCCGCCTCGGATGCAACTCGATCTTCTGCGCGTCCTGCAAGAGCAACGAGTGCGACCGGTGGGCGCTTCCAAGGACAGGCCGGTCGATGTCAGACTGGTGGCTGCTAGTAAGTCCCCGCTTTCCGAGCTGATCGCACAGGGCAAGATGCGCGAGGATCTCTACTACCGATTGGCGGTCGTCGAGCTTCGCCTGCCTCCGCTCCGTGAACGCCCAGAAGACATTCCTTTGCTCTGCGAGCATTTCTTGGCGCGTATGGCCGAAGAGCGAGGCCAACCCAAGAAGATTCTCAGCCGCGCAGCGTTGCAACGGTTGTGCGCGCACGATTTCCCCGGAAACGTTCGGGAGCTAGAGCATCTGCTGGTCAACGCCACCGTGTTCGCGGCGGGCGATACGATCGAGGCCGAGGAGCTCACGATCGAACCGCGACACGCGCTCGTCGAAAAGAAACCCACGCTGGACAACTACCGCGATTTCAAGAATGCCGAACGTGACCGGATTATCGCGACCCTCAATGCGCACGGATGGAATCGCGCGAAGGCGGCGCGAGCCCTCGGAATGGCGCGGCGTACTTTCTACCGGCGGCTCAAAGAGCACAACATCGAGCTTCCCAAAGACGGTTAACCGGCCTCAGTTCGCGGGTGAGATTGCTGTGGGGGCTCCGGCGTCGTATTGCTCTGGGCTCTCTCCTGGGGGCAGGTACAATGGCCCCTCTCCCGGTCGCGACCAATCCACCCAGTAGGTCGCCTGCGGCCGCACGTCGAGGTGGATGAAGCTGCTGCGTGGGTAGTAGCCGACACCCACTCTGCTCAGAGTGAGGCAATAATCGCGCAGCACCTCGTTGGGCACGCCTTCCACGCGGACGTCGACGGCTTCGCCTGTCGAATGCCTGCTCGATTGAGTTCCGTTTTCGGGAGGCGCGCGATAGGCGCTCACCACGATGATAGTGCGTCCGTTGAAATGATCCGCCAGGTCAGCGAGCACTCGCATGAGGCGGACACTTGGACGTCTCGTTTCATCCTTCTCCCGATCTCGAAGAAAACGCGCGAGCCGCGCGCGAGCTTTCGGGTCGGTCCTGCCATTCTTGTCGAAAAGGCGGATGCGGAGGCTCTCCTTGCTCGCGGGACGCTCCAAGCTGACGAGCCCATGCAGCTTCGCGTTCCGCTCCTTGGCTTCCTTCGCCGCCAGGCTGTACCCGGGAAGCTCGAGTCGTTGCCCCACCCGGAGGGTCGAATCGGGTTTGAGACGGTTGGCCCGCGCGAGAGCCTTCACGCTAACTTTGTTGAGCTTGGCGATGCCGATCAGCGTTTGTCCCGGATAGACGAAGATGACGCCTTTGGGCGGGATTCGAAGGACCTGCCCGACACGAAGGTTGGAGGTCTTCTTGAGGCGATTGGCCGCCGCCAGGTTCGTGACCGAGACGCGGTAGCGCTTGGCGATGACTCCCAGCGTCTGCCCCTGCTGTACCGTGTGCTTCCGCTGCGCCTGAGCCGGTACGCTGAGCAGAAGAACCAAAAACACCACAGCGACGGCGCGCCACACCCCAAAGGAGCTCATCACGACCCGCTGAGTATTCATGAGCGCGGAGTCGGGGGCCAGTTGCCGGCCGCGGACCTGAGCCGAGCTACTCGTGGCACGGGCTGGGTCCACTCTCACCGACACATTTTTTGCCATTGAACGGCAGCGTTGCGACCATGATTTGCGACGTCTTCGTTCGTTGATAACCGGTAGGTTCGCGCGTCGAGCACAAGCAGTGAGCGACGATCGCGGATGTCTGCGTTCCGCTGCAAAGCTTCGTATAATTTATGCATAATTAACACCTAATTTAGTTCTAAATTTTTCAAAGTTGCTTGACCTTAGGATAGTTCGGCCATAACGTGGGAAGGGACTGGCAAGGTGCCTTTCCGACCTCTCACGAGCCAAGTCATGACTCACGACCCCGAGGCACACGAAGCGATGCCGAAACCGGAAACGGCGGGTGAGGCTGTCTCTTCGCAGCGCGATGAGGACAGGGCGAGCAAGCCCAAGACGAGCAAGAAAAGCGGCAACAAGCCCAACAATGTTCGTAAGATCCGCATCGAACGCATGATGTCCAAAGCTGAATTGGCTCGTCGCGCGAACCTATCGGTGTTGACGATCGATCGCGTCGAGAAGGGTTTTGGATGTCGAATGGACACAAAACGAAAAATTCTCGAAGCTTTGGGTCTAAGGCTCGCCGACCGGGTACGCGTGTTCGGTGAGGAGGAGTAGCGCACCTGCATGGCGGCGGAGGGGAAGAACTTAATCGGCGTCGACATCGGTTCGAGCTCGATTAAAGTCTGTGAAATCAAAGAGGGGCGTAAGGGGGCACGGACCATTACTCGGTTTGGCTTCCACCCACTGCCTGCCGAGACCATCGTCGACGGGCACATCATCAATTCCGGCGCAGTGGTCGAGGGGCTTGAGAAGCTCTTCGCCCGATCGAAGCGCCGCAACGTGGCGCTCCGCGCGAGCGGCCACAGTGTCATCATCAAGAAGATCACGATGCCGCTGATGACCGCCGGCGAGCTTCAGGAGCAGATCAACTGGGAAGCCGAGCAGCATATCCCCTTTGATCTCGATGAAGTTCATGTCGATTATGAGGTGCTGCACGAGCGCGCCGACCACGGGCAGATGGACGTGCTTCTGGTCGCGGCCAAAAAAGAAGAAATCACCGATCTCACCAATCTAGCGATGGAAGCTCGACTTCGTCCGATGGTTGTCGATCTCGACGCCTTCACTGTGCAGAACGTGTATGAGATGGGATACGGCGCGGCGAAACCCGACGAGACCATCGTGCTCGTTCACGTGGGTGCCGCTACGACCACGGTAAACATCCTCGCCGATGGAACCACCGCCTTCACCCGCGATATCGCGAACGGCGGAAACGCGATCACCGAGGAAATCCAGAGGCAGCTCGGGATTGGTCGAGATGAGGCCGAGTCGTACAAGTGCGGCGGCGAAGGCAGCGGCATTGTGCCACGCGAAGTCCCCGAAATCGTGAATCAAGCGGTCGAGCAGCTCGCGGGCGAGATTCAACGTTCGCTCGACTTCTACCTCGCCACCAGCGGAGATCGCGATCTGACCCGCGTTTATGTTTCGGGTGGCACCGCCAACATCCAGGCGCTGCTCGACATCATCGAATCCCGCTCGCAGGTACCGGTCGAGGTGCTCGATCCGACCCGCGTCGCGGATGTCGATGAGAGTGCCGTTGCAGACTTGCAGGGTCGAGCTTCGCAGGCGGTGGTCTGCATCGGCTTGGCCTTACGAAAAGAGCGGGAGCGGCACTGATGATTCGTATCAATCTACTGCCGTCTGACAAGAAGAAGCGCGCGCGACGCATCGCGCCGTCGCCACTGCCTTCGGCTGATCTCAGCTTGGGCACTTGGGCGGCAGTGTACGGGGGGGCAATCGCCGTTTGGGTCGCGATTCTCGGAGTCCTGTACTTCGTTCAAAGCTCGGAGTTCGAGACCATCGCCGAAGAGAACAGGACACTACAGGCCCGTCGCGACGAGCTGCAGAGCAAGACGAGTGGCCTGGCCGAGGTGGAGGCTCGCCTCGAAAAGAGCCGCCGCTTGGAGCAGGTGGTCCAGGAGCTCGAGCGAGCTCGGCGAGGGCCGACGCGCGCGGTCATGGAGCTTTCAAAGGTGCTGAGTAACCCGGGCGGGCCAACCATCAATCCGGAAGAGCTCGAGCGCATGCGCCAGGACAACCCGCTTGCGGGCTACAACGAATCCTGGGACGTCCGGCGTCTCTGGCTCACGCGTTTCGAGGAGATCGAGCGCGAGTGCACCATGCAAGGCATGGGACGGAGCAACGAGGACGTGGCCGAGTTCCTAAAGCGACTGACGCTCAGCGAAATCTACGAGGATGTGACATTGCAGCGGACGCGCTCAGCCGGCGATCCGGAAACTGGCCTTCAAATGGTGGGCTTCGATATTACTTGTAGGGTCAAGTACTGATGGCGAGTCTCGAAGACACATTCGTGGGAATGCCGGGTTGGGCGAAGGGACTGACGCTGGTCGGCGTGTTGGCGGTTCTCGGTGCTGGGTATTACGTGCTGTTGCACAGCGGAACCTCGAGTGAGCTCGAGGCCGCGAAGCAGCAGAAGCAGCAGCTTCAAGATCAGATTCGGGACGCTGAGCGAAGAGAGAAGCAATATCTCGAGCTCACGCAGGAGCTCGCGAATCGGGAAGCATCGGATCGCCAGAATCGACGTATCCTTCCCGAAGACACGGAGATCGCCGGTTTCCTTCAGGACCTCAACCGGGTTGCGGAGCTCAGCGGCCTCACGATTCGTCTCGTCGAACCGCGTCCCGAACAACGCCAAGAGCTATACTCGAAGATCCCGGTCGTTCTCGCGCTGACGGGCCGGTACCATCAGCTCGGCAAGTTCTTCTACAACGTCAGCAAGCTGGATCGCGCGATCAGCATGGAAAACATCCGCATGACACAACCGCGGCAGCTGCCATCGGGGGAGGTGGTCATCAACGTCGACGTACGCGCGACGACGTATCGACGACCGCCGGGCTAAAGGGAGTGACGTTGAGGATTTCGTTCATCACGTTTAGGTTCTCTGTGCTGTTGGTCGCCGCATGCGGGTTTGCCGCTTGCGGTGGCGAAAGCGACGAAGAGTCCTTCACCGGGTTTCTTAGCGGTGGGACAACCGAGGAAAAGCCGCCCTCCGAGGCTGAGGTCGCAGCGAAGAAGGCCGCGGCGGAGGCGGAGGCCCAGGCGCACGTTTTCACCGACGGGGACTTCAGCGAACTCGACGTTCAGAATCGCGATCCGTTTCGTTCCTTCGCCAAGGCGTTTAAAGCTCAGGCCGCCGCACCCGCACAGCGCCGTGTGCTGATGCCGAGCACCAGCCTCGACGAGATGAGCTTGATCGCGATCGTGACTGGTATTGCGACACCCCGTGCGATGCTTACAGACACCGCTGCCGTGGGACATGTGGTGCGGCGTGGGGACTACATCGGTCGTCCGGAGGTCGTCCAGACCGGTGGCTCAGAGGGAATGCCAGTCACACTGAACTGGCGTGTGGATCGGATCCGCCCGGGTTCCGTGGTTCTGACGCGAGAAGACCCCTCATCGCCCGACAAGCCGCCGCTGACGCGTGTCATGCCGCTACACGAGGGCGGCGAGCCCATGTCCGTCACGACACCCTAAAGATTCCAGCCGATTTCTTGCCCCGGTCGTCGCCGCCGTTCGATGATTAACGGTAGCTGGCAGAGGAGTCAGGAATGCGTATTTATTGGGGTCTCGCTTTGGCCGTAGGGGCAACTTTCGTTTGTGGGAATCTCACCCACGCGGCCGGACCCAAAATCGACCGAGTTCAAATCAACGGCGAACGCGACGAAGCCCACGTTTCGATCGAGGGGGCCTTCAGCGATCCGCAATACGCCGTTCGCGCCGAGGAGGGTGGTCGACTCATCGTCATCGACGTCGACAGAGCCTCTTTGCCGTCGCGCGGCATCGAAGCGCGCGGAAGCAACGCCCTCGTCGCTCGAACGGTTGCGAGTACTACGGCGCGAGGCGCGCGCATCGTGTTGAGCCTAACCGGCAAAGCGACTTATCATGCACGGGCGAGCGACGGTCGGATTACCATCAAACTTCGAAGGAGCGCGAGCACAGCGACCGCGAGCCACAAGAGCCGGCAGACGAAGTCGTCGCGCGCCCGGATCGAATCGGTGCAACTCGAACAGAAGAGTGGGCGCGACCGAGTGGTGATCAGAGTTCGGGGCGACGTGGACTTCCGCGTTTCGACTCGTGACGGGTCGGCGCCACGCCTCGAAGTGATCGGTGCGCGAATTGGCTCCAGCGCCAAGCGTCGTCTGGAGGCACCCCGCGGCGCGAGCTTCCGGTCGGTGGAGCTGCAACAAAAGGGCGACCGTGCGGTAGTCGAGGTGTTCGGGTCCGAAGGCGCGGCAGGCACCGCGATCCGTTCTGGGAATCGCATCGTTTGGATGTTCTCGCCGCCGGCCACGGAAACGCGTCCGGCGAGCCGAACGATCGCTCGAGAGAAGGATTACGCGGCCGAAGTAGACGGTCCCGAGGTTGCGGGGTTCTTGAGCAAGCTTCCGATGCAGGTCGGGGGGAAGGCTGGGCGACGCTACTCGGGTCGCCGCATCGACCTCGACTTTAAGGACGCCGACATCCACAACATCCTTCGACTGTTGTCGGAGGTGGGCGGCGTTAATGTCGTGACGTCGGACAACGTCGGTGGCACCGTCACGATACGAATGCGCGACGTGCCGTGGGATCAAGCCCTCGACGTCGTATTGCAGGCCAAGGCTCTCGGGATGGTCCGGCAGGGCAACCTCATTCGCGTAGCGCCTCTCGCGCAACTCGAGCAGGAGCGCGAGGCGGCCATCGCGCGCCAGAAACAGCAAGAGCAGCTCGCGCCCCTCGAGACGAGGCTCGTGCCGGTAAGTTATGCGAACGCGCAGCAGCTGCAGCCGCGCGTGAGTGAGCTCTTGACCGAGCGCGGCTCGGTTTCGGTCGACGATCGGACCAACATGCTCATCGTTCGCGACATCGTGGGGCAGCTCGACAACGTCGAGGATCTCGTTCGGAGCCTCGACACGCAGACACCGCAGGTGTTGATCGAGTCGCGTATCGTCGAAGCGAGCAGCAGCTACTCGCGAGACATCGGCATCCAGTGGGGAGGCTCCGCCGTGATGAGCGGCGCGACGGGCAATCCGACGGGTCTGCGTTTCCCATCGGATCTCGGCATTGCGGGTGGTGTGCCGGTCGATGCTGCTCCAACGAACGGCATTTCGCCCTTCAATCCGAACGTGGCCAACCCGAACTTTGCGGTGAACCTTCCGGCTGTCACCGGTAACGGCTCTGGTGGTGCTCTTGGTTTGACGATGGGCAGCTTGAGCGGGGCGGTGAACCTGAACGTACGACTCAGCGCCGCAGAGGCCGCTGGGTCTGTACGGATTATCAGCTCGCCTCGGGTGCTCACGCTAGACAACGAGGAAGCATCGATTTCGCAGGGTACGTTGATTCCGTTCTCACAGGTCAGCGCGCAGGGCGTCAACACCGCCTTCCAAGAGGCGAAGCTCGAGCTGAATGTCACGCCGCACGTGACCGCCGACGGTTCGGTTGCGATGAATGTGAAAATCACGCGTAACGAGCCGGACTTCGGTCGTACGGGCGCAAACGGCGACCCGACCATCCTCGAGCGCGAGGCTACCACTCAGCTGCTGGTCGACGACGGCGATACCGCGGTCATCGGGGGCATCTACACACGCAACACGGGCCGGAACGTCGACCAGGTTCCGTTTTTCGGCGACATTCCGGTCCTCGGTATCTTCTTCAAGCGCCGTCGCTTCCGGGAGGACCGCAACGAGCTGCTGATCTTCCTCACGCCGAGGATCGTAAACCGAGCGTTGGCGCTGCCGGAATAGAGTTGGGCGCGGGACCCGCTCCTCGGAAACACGGAAACCCCATCGGCCTTGCGGATCGACCGCAGTGGCGCCGACACTGTCCTGGCACGCGCACCGAGACCCCGTATGCTGCAGTCGTGCGCGTTTTTCTTTCAGGCCCCATGGGCGCCGGCAAATCCACCGTGGCGAAGGCGGTTGCGGACCGGCTAGGGACCACTGCGACCGATCTCGACGAGCGAGTCGAGGCGCTCGCCCAGAAGACCATTCCCGAGATCTTCGCCGAGGAGGGTGAGCGCGGCTTTCGCGCGCTCGAGAAGCGCGCGCTCGCCGAGCTTCCCACCGACATAGGCGTAGTGGCCCTCGGGGGTGGGACGGTCATCGACGAGGAGACGCGACAGTCGCTTTTGCGCGCTGGCATCGTCGTCACGCTCACGGCGAGCCCAGCCACGCTTGCAGAGCGTGTCGGAGGCGGAGTGGGTCGCCCGCTTTTGGGGGTCGATCCCGAGTCCGACCTCGAGCGTATCGTCGAGGCAAGGGCCGCGGCCTACGCCGAGGCACATGCGGTCATCGACACCGAGAAGTTGAATCCCGACCGAATCGCCGCGGAGGTAATCGCGGTGCGCGAGCGGTCGCCGATCGTCGTTCCGTTGGGGCTTCGCACCTACCGGGTCGAAGTCGGACGCGGAGTTCGTCACTGGGTGGGTAGGCGCGCCGCCGAGCACGCGGCAGGGAACGCGATCTTGGTCTTCGATGGCGGCGAAGAGCGCCCATGGCCTAAGGAAGCGGCCGAAGACCTCGCCGCTGTGGGCAAGCCTCCGGTCGAGGTGCGGCTCCCCGGCGATGAGGCCAGCAAGAACATCGCAAGCGTCGAGAAGATATGGGATACCGCGCTCGAGGCGGAGGTCGATCGTCGCGCGATTGTCATCGGAGTCGGCGGCGGGGTGATCGGTGATCTCGCCGCATTTGCGGCGTCGACGCTCCTTCGCGGGGTAGCCCTCGGGCAGGTTCCGACGACGCTCTTGTCGATGGTCGACAGCTCGGTGGGAGGCAAGACCGGCTTCAACCGTGCGCGCGGGAAGAACCTCGTCGGAACGTTCTATCAACCGAAGTTCGTGCTCTGCGACGTGGACACCTTATCGACTCTTCCGACGGAAGAACGGGTATCCGGGCTTGCCGAGGTGGTGAAGAGCGCCTGGCTCGATTCGGAGGAGTCGGTCGCGATGCTCGAGCGAGACGCGGACGCGTTGCTCGAGGGGGATCCAGACGCGACGATTCGCGCGGTTCGGATGTCGGTCACGCTCAAGTCGAGGATCGTTCACGAAGACGAGCTCGAAGCGGGTCGGCGCATGTTGCTCAACCTCGGCCACACGGTTTGCCATGGGCTCGAAGCGGCGAGCGACTATCAAGGGCTTCGTCACGGGGAGGGCGTCGCGCTCGGGATGATTGCCGCCATGCGTGTGGCGGCGAAGCTCCGGGGAGGGCGCTCTGAAGAGACCGAACGGCTCACCGAGCTGCTTCGGCGATTGGGGCTTCCGATCGACCTCGATCGGAGGCTCAACGAGCGTGTGCTGGGGTTCATCGGGTCGGACAAAAAGCGCCGAGGGAGCCAGATTCACTTCGTAATTCCGAGGCTTCCTGGCCAGACCGAGGTCGCGCTGCTCGGTCTCGAGGAGGTCCGGAACGCCCTCCGAAACGGCTAGGGTACGGAAATTTGGCGGCTTGCCCGCGGGCTCGATACCATGAAACCACCCTCTGGAGGGGCTTTATGCATCGATTCATCATCGTGGCTCTGGCGGTTCTGGCGGTTGCGAGCTGCGACCGATTTCCGCACAACGGACTGCAAATCACCGGCATGCTGCCACTCGAGGAAAACTGCTCACTCGATCCGGCGACCGACCTCCGACAGACGAGAGGGCTTTGGGATGTTGCGGCACCTGCTGGAGACTTTCCTCGAATCTCGCAATTCTGGGTTACTCCGCTGTTTGAGAACTACATCATCAGCCGAGCGACCGATATTCAGGCCGAGCAAAACAACCTTCAGATCACCAATTTGGAGGTCTCTCTCGAGACCCCTGATGGTGAGAGACTCGTCCTTCCAGATACACTGCCGAACCCGTATACCGTCACCGCGAGCGCAAATCTCGAGGTCGCACCCGTGGACTCGTTCAGCAGCAGCGCGACCTTTTCGATCGCCATTCCATCCTCGTATCGTCAGGCCGTGGCAGATGCCGTCTTTGGTGCGGGTTTTGACGAGCTGATCGTCGCCTTCAAAGCGATCGGGAC
>JBFICQ010000112.1:0-10725 GCA_041581895.1 Polyangiales bacterium
CGAAACGTTGAGAACCAGACCCGCAGCTGCCGCGTTGACGAGCAGCGATGAGCCTCCGTAACTGACGAACGGAAGCGCCAAACCCTTCGTGGGCAGCAGTCCCATCGCTACGGCGAGATTCGTGAACGCCTGAATCCCGATGAAGAGGGTCATCCCGGCAGCCAGGTAGCCCGCGTACTCGTCAGGACTGCGCCATGCCGCGCGGAGCCCGCGAAAAACTAGCCACGCAAAAGCCATGCAAAGCGCGGCCACGCCGAGGAAGCCGAGCTCCTCTCCCACGATGGCGCTCACGAAATCGGTGTGCGCCTCCGGAAGGAAGAGAAGCTTCTGACGCCCGTCGCCGAGCCCTACCCCGGTCCAACCGCCGGAACCGAAGCTCATCAACGATTCCGTGATTTGGTAACCAGCGCCCTGACGATGTTCGAAAGGCTCGAGAAACGCCTGGATGCGGCGCATTCGATAGGGAGACGAAGCGATCGCCGCATACCCGATGGGGAGCGCTACGAGCGCGCCGCCCAACAGATATCCCGCCTTCGCTCCTGCGGCGAATAGCACGACAAAAGTCAGAAGCGCGATCATCACGGCGCTCCCGAAGTCCGGCTGCGCCAGGCACAACAGCATCAAGAGGGCCATGACGAGCACGTGTGGCAAGAAGCCGATCGAGAAGGTTCGAACGCGATGCGCCTTCTTGGCAAGCGAGTGAACCAGCCAAAGGACCATGGCGAGCTTGGCAAGCTCTGCAGGCTGAATGTTGAGCGACCCTATGCGAATCCACCTCGTCGCTCCGCCGACACTCCTGCCAAAGCCAAGGGCCACCGCCAACATCAACACCACGGCGATCAGCAGGATTGGATAAGTCAGCCGTCGCAACAGAGATAGGTCGACGCGACTCGAGACGGCCAGCACGACGAGGGCGACGCCTGCGAAGATCGTCTGCCGTACCAAGAAGTGCGTTCCATCTCCGTACATGCGATTCGCGTAGACGGCGCTCGCGCTGAAGACCATGACCACGCCGAAGGCGATCAGACCCACCAGGGTCGCGGCGAGAGAAGCGTCGATCCGCCCGGGTTTCATCGGCGGTGGCTTCGAGGATGGACTCATCGTGCTCCTCCGAGGGTTGCGACGGCTTGCTGGAATGCGTCGCCTCGTTCGGCGTACGACCGAAACATGTCGAAGCTGGAGCAGGCAGGCGCGAGAAGGACCGTATCTCCGGGCTCGGCCATCGAAGCTGCTTGCGATACGGCGTCGTCCATGTTGCGAGCACGGCGGAGCCCGACTTCGGATCCGGAAAACGCCTCTTCAATCAGCGGCGCGGCATCACCGAGCACGACGACGGCTCTTCCCAAGTAGTCCATCCGCTGCCGCAGGGGCTGGTAGCTGCCACCCTTGTCCACACCACCGGCGATGAGGATCACTTTACCCCCGGTCGCGCCAAGCCCATCGATCGAGGCCACTGCTGCGCCGACGTTGGTCGCCTTCGAGTCGTCGATGTATTCGACGCCCTCGACCGCGCGGACGTACTGCATACGATGGGGAAGGCCCGGGAACTCGCGGAGCACCGAGGCGATGTCCTCATCGGCTACTCCGAGAAGCCGCGCTGTCAGGCTCGCCGCACAAGCATTCAGCGCATTGTGAAAGCCCCGCAGCCGCAAATCGTCAACCGCAAACCGAAGCGAGGTTTGCATGTCGACCAGTATGCCGTCCTCGATACGGACATCCCCCGTTCGGCCTCCGAACAGAACGACCGTGCCTTGTCCCCGAACGAGGCCGCGAAGCTCTGGCGCGTTGGCAGGCAGAACTGCGTAGTCATCGACCTCTTGCCGCTCGAAAATGCGAGCCTTCGCAGCTACATAGGCCTCGAATGAGGGATATCGGTCCAGGTGATCGGCGGTCACGTTGAGGAGCACCGCAACATGCACCTTCAGCGTCGCAACCCGCTCCAACTGAAAGCTCGAGAGCTCGACGATAACCATGCCGCTCGGCGAATTCGCATCTGAGTCGATCGCCTCGATCATGGGACGACCGAGGTTTCCGCCTATGAAGATCGGACGTTGCAATCTACGGCACATTTCGCCGATCAACGTGGTGACCGTGCTCTTTCCGTTGGTTCCGGTAATCGCGACTATGGGCGCCCGGATGTACCGGCTCGCGAGCTCGATCTCGCTGACGACCGAGACGCCGCGCTGCTCGGCGCGCTCGAGGGGCTCGAGATGCGGCACCCCAGGTGAAACGACGATGAGATCGAGCCCCTGGAAGGCGCTCTCGGGATGACCACCGAGCACGACTTCTGCGCCCAGAGCTTCGACTTCACGCGCTGCCTCTCCAAGAGCTCCGGCGTCGCGCTGATCGTTCACACGAACGGCGGCGCCGCGCTCTCGAAGGAAGCGGGCGACCGCGAGCCCAGTTTCCCCAAGGCCTACGACCATCGCGTTCTTTCCGGCGAGTTCCACGTCTACCTCAACTTCAATGTGGCGAGGCTCGCGACCGCGAGCATGATGGCAATGATCCAGAAGCGAACGATGACCCGCGGCTCGGGCCAGCCCATCTTCTCGAAGTGGTGATGAATGGGCGCCATAAGAAAGATGCGCCGGCCGGTAAGCCTAAAGAACCCGACTTGCACGATCACGCTGACCGCTTCGACCACGAAGATCCCGCAAAGCAACAACGAGAGGAGCTCGTTCTTGGTCAGAACTGCCAGTGCGCCGAGCCCTCCGCCGAGGGCCAGCGAGCCGACGTCACCCATGAAGACCTGAGCAGGATAAGTGTTGTACCAGAGGAAACCGAAACCGACCCCCACCACGGAAGCGGCGAAGATACTGAGCTCCCCCGCGCTCTCGATGTGCGGGATGTCGAGGTAATCCGCGACAACATTGCCGAACAAGGTCAGGCCCGCGAGATAGGCGAGGATCGCGTACGTGCCTGCCGAGATCATCACCGGCCCGATCGCGAGCCCGTCGAGCCCATCGGTGAGATTGACGGCGTTGGAGGTGCCGACGATCACCACCGAAGCAAAGGCGACGTAAAGCCATGGTGGCAGCTCGACGGGGTACTTCGAGAACGCAAAGAACGGAGCGGCGAGTCGGTTTCGGATTTCGAGCCAATCATCTGGAAGCCCCGCCTCGCCATAGAAGAGCCATCCACATACCGCGATCGCGGTCGCGAACTGCAGAAGGAGCTTGTGTCGGCCGGCCAGCCCTCCAGTCGAGCGCGTACGGATCTTGGAGGCGTCGTCGATGTAGCCGACGACCCCGTACGCCACGGTGACCAAGATGACGACCCAAACCATCGAGTTCGCTGGGTCTGCCCACAACACGGTGGACAGGACCAGCGCAAGCAGCATGAGCGCGCCGCCCATGGTAGGCGTGCCCGCTTTCGAAAGGTGAGTTTCAGGTCCGTCCGAACGGATGACCTGGCCGATTTGCCTTCGCTGCAGGCGGCGGATGAACCACGGATAGAGGCCAAATGACAGCAACAGGGCGGTCATCGTGGCCGCAAGGAAGCGAAACGGCAGATAACGCAGCACATTTAGGAACGACAGCGCGTCGTGGGTATGGAGTGGGTAGAGGAGATAATAGATCAATGCGGACCCTCCTCCTCGAGCATCGGAGCGATCGCCCGCTCCATCTCCATTGAACGCGAACCCTTCACGAGAATGACTGCATTGAGTGGCAGGCGGTCCGAGATCTGGGAGCAATCGTCTGCGTCCTCGAACCAGAGCGTATCGATGCCACGCGCGTTCGCGACATCGACCCCTTCATGCATTTCGTGACCACATCCGACGAACAGGAAGACATTGGCGTCCGCCACGAGCTCCCCGACCTTTTGATGCGCCTCCGTGCTTTGTGGGCCGAGTTCTTTCATATCGCCCAACACGACGACCAACGGGCCACCTCGCTGATCGGCGATGGCTCGAGCTGTCGCGAGCGCGATCTCGACGGAAGCCGGATTCGAGTTGTAGGTGTCGTCGATGATCAAGCGCGAACCCGCACCCGACCTCGGATGCAGACGTCCCGGAGACGTCTCGAGGGCCGCCATTCCCCGAACGGCATCTTCGAGGGAGAGGCCGAGACCAAACACGGTGGCCAGCGCGGCGGCGACGTTGAGAACGGCTCCCTCCCCCAATAACCGAACGACGACTTCGACCGCTTGGCCTCGCACCTGCATGCTCGCGCGCGTGCGGTCTTGATCGACTGCCCAGTCGAGGACCCGCACGTCGTTCTCAGCAGCACGTCCGTAGAAGAGCTTGCGGCGAGCCGCCACCACTGCAGCTCGCTTCTTGAGCGCAGCATCGTCTCCGTAGGTGACCGCGATCCCGTCTGGGCCGAGGGCTCGAATGAGCGCCATCTTTTCGTCAGCCACCGCCTCCATGGAGCCCAGGCCTTCGGTATGAGCGAGCGTCGCGCGGGTCACGACGCCGACATCAGGAGCCGCAATTTCGGCGAGGCGCGCGATCTCGCCTGGCTGGCTCGAGCCCATTTCGATGACGGCGGTATCGAAGCCCGGCCCGAGCTGCAGGATTGTCATCGGAACACCGATCCGATTGTTGAGGTTGCCCGCGGTCTTCAACACGCTCCGGCCATTGGCATCGAGGGCAGCCGCAGCGAGGTCTTTCGTCGTGGTCTTTCCCACCGAGCCCGTGATGCCGATGACCGTCCCGGTCCAGGCGTCCCGGTGCGCGCGCGCGAGATCTCCAAGCGCTCGAAGGGTATCGTCCACGTGGACTGCGCTGATGTGGTCGGGCAGCGTCCTTCCTCGCTCGACGACCACCGCCGTCGCGCCCGCTTCCGTGGCTCCTCCCACGAAGTCGTGAGCATCGAAGCGCTCGCCACGGAGCGCAACGAACAGATTTCCCTCCGCAACCGCTCTCGAATCGGTCACGACGCCCGAGACGCTCTCCCACGGCGGCCCGCTCAAGTCACCGCCTGTGACCGCCGCGACCTGTGCGCTTCGGAAGCTCGCCTGATTGACTGGAATCGGGGTGGCCATCACGCCGCTCCACCGAGGCCGGCAATGGCGGCCCGCGCTTCGAGACGGTCATCGAAAGGAAAACGTTCGGTCCCGATGATTTGATACGTTTCGTGGCCCTTGCCTGCGAGAAGCACGGTGTCGCCCTCCCCCGCGGCTCGAATCGCGGTCTTGATCGCGTCGCGCCGGTCGAGCACGCAGCAGTACCCTTTGCCGAGGGTGGCCAGCTCTTCGGGCTTGCAGCGACGCAGGCCGGCGTCCCGCGCCCCCGTTTCAACCTCGTCGAGGATGTCTTGAGGGCTTTCTCTCCGGGGGTTGTCGCTGGTGATCACGCACAGGTCCGCGGCTTCGGCAGCCACTCGCCCCATCTGTGGACGCTTGCCACGGTCACGATCACCCCCGGCCCCGAAGACGACGATCAACCTGCCGGGCGTCACTGCTCTCATGGCGTCGAGAACGCGGCGAAGCGCGTCGGGAGTGTGCGCGTAGTCGACCAATACGGCTACGTCGCGTGGATGCGGGATCCGCTCGAGGCGACCGGGGCTTCCCGACGCGTTGCGCCACGCCGCTGCCGCCGCATCGAGGTCCAAGCCGAGAGCATGGACACACCCGAGCGCAACCAACATGTTTTCGAGGTTGTGCTCCCCGAGCATCGGGCTTCGAAGTCGAACCGACCCCACCGGCGTATCGATGTTTGCGTCAATCCCAGCACGCGTTGCCGACCACTCGGTCGCCACGATTTCGGCGCCGCTCGCTGGGCGCCGGGAGCAGCGGACGACGGGCATGCGAGCGCGCTTCGCGATCTCCGCACCGAAAGGATCGTCGACGTGGATGACAGCCTGCTTAGGGCGAAGCTCGTTGAAAAGGCGCGCTTTTGCATCGCCGTAGTGTTCGAACGTGGCGTGGAAATCCAAATGGTCTCGAGAGAGATTGGTGAAAGCGGCGACTTCGAGATCAACCGCGTCCACCCGGCGCATCGCAAGGCCGTGACTCGACACCTCGAGGACGAGGTGCGTCGCCCCTGCTTTGAGAGCTCGACGCGCGAAGCGCGAGATGTCGTCACCCTCGGGGGTCGTGTGTAGCGAAGCAACCTCGGTGGCGCCGACGAACAGACCCGTAGTTCCGATGAGAGCAGCCGTGCCCGCGTTGTTCTCGATCGCCTCCTTTAGAAGGTATGCCGTCGTCGTCTTTCCGTTGGTGCCGGTGATTCCGATCGTGTGCAGACGACTGGTCGGGCGACCGTAAACCAATTCCGCGGCGACGCCGAGACCCCAACGGGCGTCTTCTACGATGAGCTGTGGGACATCGCGCTCGATCGGTCGCTCCGACATGACCGCAACAGCGCCGCGCGCTAGCGCATCATCGACAAACTGCACCCCGTCGTAATTGAGACCGGCAACGGCAACAAACAGATCCCCATCGACTACGCTGCGTGAATCGTGCTGCACGCCGCCGACCCGCTGCGCGGCCGAGCCCACCAGCCGTCCTCCGAGTCCTCCGCTCTGCAGCTCTGCGAGCGTCATCGTTGTCTCCGACTCATGGCTCATGCGGCCTCCGGGGCACCGCGGCTGCTAAAGAGGGGTTGCCCTGCTTCGGGACGGTGGCTTTCGCGTCGAGCCTACGCCGATTGAGCCGAAGTCGCACGGTCGATCCATGGGAGACGGCTGCTCCGGGCGGTGGGTCCTGTCGAACGACCAGGCCCGAGCCACGGACCTCGGGTACGAGCGACTCGGCGTGCAGCGCGACCACGGCACGCCGAAGCGGCAGGTGTCGAACGTCGGGAACCGAGCTTTGACCCTTTTCGATCTCTTCGGCCGTTGCGGGTTCGGCGGCCGGTTCGGGTTGCGGCCTTTCCTTCATCTCCGCCAGAAGTGCACGGCCGCGGTCGGGCGCAATCCCCATGTGACGGAGCGTTACCTCGGCGATCCGACGGAAGACCGGGCCCGCAACCGTGCCGCCGTAGTGTGCGATGACCGGTTCGTCGATTACTACCGAGATGGCCACCGATGGCTTGTCCGCAGGTGCGAAACCGATGAACGATGCAAGCCACTTGTCTTTTGCGTATCCGCCACGAATGTAGTCAGCCTTCTGTGCCGTTCCCGTCTTGCCCGCCACGAGATAACCGTCCACAGCGGCTTCCATTGCTGTGCCGCCAGGTTCAGTGACCGCCGTTAGCATCTCACCAACCAGCTTAGCCACGCGGCGAGGAACGACTTGACGCCGGACTTGCGGCTTCGTCTCCTCGAGGGTCGTTCCTTCGGCATCGCTGATGCTGCGCACCAGGGTCGGTCGCATCAACCGACCGCCATTGGCAATGGCACTCATTGCGGTTGCGAGCTGCACGTTGGTGACGCTCATGCCTTGGCCAAAAGACACCGCGGCTACGTCGATTTCGTACCAGCTTCGATAGTGACGAAGAATGCCTGCCGCCTCGCCGGGGACACCTAGGCCCGTCGATTCCCCAAAACCGAATCTTCGAAGCGAGCGGTAGAGATCGCGCTTACCGAGCGCGAGCGCGATCTTGGCTGTACCGATGTTGCTCGAATACGCGAGGATCTGGGTGGGTGTTAGCCATTCGTAGGGGTGAGCATCGTGAAGCCGGCGACCTCCGATTCGCGTCACCCCGTTTTCGCAGTTGATCGACTGGTCGGGGCGCACTGCGCCCGCAGCGAGAGCCGCCGCCATCGTGAACGGCTTGACCGTTGAGCCGGGTTCGAACCGATCGACGACAGCACGGTTTCTTCGGTGCGCCGTCGGATGCTTGGAAGGCTCATTCGGATTGAACGGTGGGTAGTTGGCCAGCGCTAGGATCTCTCCTGTCGACGGGTCCATCACGACGACGCTTCCACCCCGTGCCTCGAACGTTCGCACTCCGAGGGCGAGCTCGCGCTCAGCAATGTGTTGAATCGCTTTGTCGATCGTGAGCACGACGTTCTTGCCTTCGTTCGACAAGTCGTCGATCATCTCGTCTGCGAAGACGACCTGACCACGTCGATCACGGATTGCCTCTACCCTCCGATCGGATCCGCGTAGCTCGCTTTCGAAAGCAAGCTCGACGCCCTCGATGCCGCGGCCGTCGATGTCGGCGAACCCTACAAGGTGGGCAGCCAGATGGCGATTCGGATAGTAGCGGCGAGCTTCGGTGGTGAGCCCAATGCCTGGGATGTCGAGCTCCGCGATACGGGTCGCTTCGTGGGGGGTGACGCGCCGAGCAATCCACACGAAGTAGCGATCGGTCGCAAGTCGGTTTGCCAATTGCTTCGCATCGATGTCGAGCACGGCAGCGAGGCGACGCGCCGTCCTGTTGGGATCTTGGTCCATCGCCCGCAACCGGCGAGGGTTGGCGTAGACGCTGTCGACATCGACGCTCACGGCCAGCTCTGCGCCGTGTCGGTCGTAAATCGCACCACGGCGGGGGGATACACGAAGCTCTCTCAGGTACTGCCCCTCGGCCATCTCACGCAATCGATCGCCGCCGATGACCTGGAGCTGAAATGCGCGTACGAGAACCAGGGCTGCAACGCTCAATAGCCCGACGCCGAGAATCGCGATCCGCGCGCGAAACCATCGATGGCGTCGGTTGGAGCGCGCCTTCATCGGACTCTCCCTGAAGCGATGGGTTGCCGCTTCTCGTTCATCGTCACGATGCGCGTTGGCTTTGGCACCTCCATGCCGAGCGTCCCGCGCGCAATCGTTTCGATTCGGCCACTTTGTCGAAGCGTAGCCGCCTCGATCGAGAGCAAGCGACGGTCCTGAAGCAGCTCGCGGTGTCGTGAGCGCTCGTCACTCACTTCGTAGCCGAGTCGCACGGTCTCGAATCGAATCGCGAGATGCACCACGAATGCTGCTGCGGTTGCCAAGACCGCAACGCACCACAAAGGCAAGAAGCGATGCTTCATGCCGCCACCTCCGACCTGCGTGCTGCCCTCAGCTTGGCGCTCCGGGACCGTGGGTTGTGTCGGCGCTCCTCATCCGACGCGATCACAGGCCGCTTGGTGAGCGGTGTCAGTTGATCGCTATCACGGAATGAATGCTTCACGATTCGGTCCTCGAGCGAATGGAAGCTGATCACCGCTGCTACCCCGCCCGCGCGGAGCACGCTCGGCAGCTGCTCGAGCAATGCCTCCAGATCGGAGAGCTCCTCATTGACGGCGATGCGCAGCGCTTGAAACGTTTTGGTCGCTGGGTCGATGCGGCCGCGACGAGGGCCGGTCGCGCGATGGATGGCGCGACGTAGGTCCGCTGTGGTCTCGAGCTCGCCTTCTTCGTATGCGCGCCTCAGCGAGCGGGCGATGCGGCGTGAACGCCCTTCTTCGCCATATCGAAAAATGACGTTCGCAAGCTCCTCGGCGTCGATTCGGCCGATCAGCTCGAGGGCCGTCTCTCCTTGCGTCGGATCCATGCGCATGTCGATCGGACCCTCCTTGGCGAGGGAAAAGCCCCGTTCCGGATGGTCGAGCTGTGCGGAGCTGACTCCGAGGTCGGCGACGAGGCCGTCGACTCGCGCGATTCCCACCGAGCGCAGTACCTCGGAGAGATCGCGCATGCGCGCTTTCCGCAAAGTGACCCGGTCACCGTAGTCAACCAGTGCTTCGCGCGCCGCTTGCACAGCGCCCGGATCCCGATCGGTGCCCACCAACCGACCATCCGGCGCACTTCCTTCGAGGATGGCCCGAGCATGACCGCCTCCGCCGACGGTCACATCGGCATAGACACCACCCGAGGCTGGGCGAAGATGTTCGAGCACCTCCTCGAGCAGTACGGGCTTGTGGTCGAAGGCCGTCACAGCCCGAGCTCCGCCAGCCGCTTGGAAATCGCCAGGCGACGGTCATCGTCGGCGAGGGCACCCTTGCGAAGGCTTTCGAAAGCCTCCTTCGACCACAGCTCGATGTAGGCCCCCATTCCTGCCCAAAGCGCGTCCCGCTTGAGCCGAGCATGCTTTCGCAGCGCAGCGGGAATCAGGAGCCGGCCGACTTTGTCGACGTCGCACTCGACGGCCCCGGACACATAAATGCGTTTCAACGTCACCACGTCGGCGTCGAATTGCGGGAGCGCCGACAGACGGTCTTCAAAAGCGATCCACTCCGCCATCGGATAGGCGACGAGGCAGGCGTCCAAGCCGGTGGTGAGCACCAACTTCGAATCCCCTTGCGCGGTCATCACCTCGCGGAAGCGTGAGGGTACCGACGTGCGCCCTTTGGCATCGATGCTGTGCTCGTAGCGTCCTCGGAACAACTTCGCCTCGCGTCCCTAGTTGGGGGCCAGTTGGGGGCGGATTGGCACTTGATCCCACTGGTTCCCACTAAGGCCGGAAGCTAAGGGGCGAGCACCGCCCATGTCAACTTCTTTCTGTTGTCCAAGTGATGGAATCCAATACGTTTTTTCCAATGATGTAGGGGGTATGGGTCCGAGGACCGAGGTGCCGAATCGATGCCCCGCTGCGATCAACGCTCGGGCCTGCCGTGGGTCTTCCGCGGGAGCGCCGGATGGGCAAATTTGGCATGTTTTTGGCTTTTTTATGCCATTTGGGTCGGTTGCGCCTCGTGCTACCTTGGTGGGCGGTGGATCCAATCGACGAAGCCTGGGCGCGGGTCGAAGCCGACTGGGGGGACGCCGAAGCGCACCGGCGATTCGTGGGGGTTTGTGTCTCGCTCGATCGACTACCCGAAGCGGGCAAACGCTACAGGCAGGTCCGTGAAGCGGACCCGTCGCGGCGCGACGAAGCCTCCAAGCAGATCGACAAGCTGATCGCCCTCGCCA
>JBFICQ010000113.1:0-10707 GCA_041581895.1 Polyangiales bacterium
GCCTCGCTGGCAACGGGGGTTGCCCGCGTCGTCCCCAAGAAGAAGACCACACGACGAATCCTCGCGGCTGCCCTTTTGGCGCTCTCTCTCGCAGTTGCGTTTGCGCTGGCATTCGGAAGCACAGCCCCGGACGTCCCTCCGCCCGAGCAGCCCTACGGGGTTATGAGTCTCGGTCATGCCCAGGCCAGCAAACAGCTCAACATGCCGGCTTTGATCGCCTACGAGAAGGCTGTCTCGCTCGACCCTGAGCTTGCGACCAACAGGCGCATGCGGATGAACGTCGAGGAGATGCTCGACAAAGACGCCCCTCCAGATGTGGTCGATGCGGCGTTGGACTTCCTAGGCACGCTGGTTTCCGTTGCAGGCGACGAGACGGCGGCCGATCAGCTCGTCGATCTTGCTTCTTCGTCCAAGGTGCCGCGTCGGCGTCAAAAGGCCCTGGGCGTCGCGGAGGAGGTGGGCCTAGGAGAGCGAATCGACCGCCTCAACGCCTACACTCTCGATCTGCAGCAGGGCGAAACCTGCCAACATCGCAAAGAGGCCGTCGCAAACCTTCGCGCCCTCGGCAGCAAGGAGGCGATCCCGGCTCTGCGCAAGGCGAGGTACCGGCCGCGCGGTGGTCTAGGACGTAAGAAGGTCAACACCAACGCGTGCCTCCGCGCCAGCGCCGGGGAAGCGATCCGGCACCTGCGAAGTCTTTGAGGGCAGGCGCGGGACAGGCCGTCTGGGACCGGCGTGCCCGCGCTGCGTCACCGATATTGCGGTCGAAGCCGCAAGCCAACGGGGGCTTCGCCGGCCATGACGGGGAACCGTGTTACCGAGACTTCGAGCCTGTTAGAATCGTCTTTTACGCCGGGGCTACCGCTTACTCCGCCCCCATCGGCCTTGCGGCTCGACCGCAGTCCCGTTTCCTCGAAATACGTGGTTGTCTTCGAGGAGGAGGTACCCTGGGTCGCGACGCAGGCACGGCGTGGGATGCGGTCATCGGCGGCGTGGCGAGTGCCAACCCGTCCAACAGCAGTCCGCTCGGGTTGGACACGAGTCACGAGGCGAGCTTGCGTCGGCCCTAGCCCACCAGTGAACCGGGCCGACAAGTGCAAGCGAGCCGTCCGGCCGATGGCCGTGTCCCGCGTCGTGCCTGGCGCGGACCGGGGCACCGCCCGAATCCCTACTCGTAGAGCTTGACGACGCGGACGCCTTTGGGAGAGGCCTGCATGCAGAGGTCGCAGAGGGTGCACTCGTCGAGGTTGCTTTCCACGGTTTCGACTGTGTTCGGCTTGGAGCCCACTTTGAAGATATTGACGGGGCAAACCTCGACGAGCTTTTCAGCCAAGCCCGGGCTCTTTTCGACGACGCCGTTGTCGACATCCACGCGTATGAACATAGCCATGATATTCCTCTGCCGTCAGTTTCCGATGCGCTCCCGGACGAGGTCTGGGATGTCGCCGATCTCCTCGGCGACCGAAATCCCCGCCTCTCGCATTCGGCGCATCTTGTCGGCCGGCGAATCGACCTTCTTGTTTACCACCGTCCCTGCATGGCCGAAGCTCATCCCCGGCATTTCATCCATGAAGCGACCTGCGACGAAAGCCACGATTGGAAGCCGGCTGTCGTGCTCTTGGGTCCAGCGTGCGAGCTCGGCTTCGGCGGTGCCTCCTGGCTCGGAGTAGACCACCACCGCTTTGGTGTCCTTGTCCGCTTCGAACAGCGGAATAAGGTCCGCATAAGTCGATCCGATCACTGGGTCACCGCCGATCGAGATCGCCGTGCTCACGCCGAGCCCAGAGAGGGTAAGGGCATTGCAGATCTCGGTGGTCATCCCGCCTGAACGGGACATCACGCCGACGACTCCGGGCTTGAACGCCTTGCGGCAATCGACCGCGGGCCCACCGAGGCTTCCAAAGCGGCAGACGTCGGGCACGATGATGCCCAGACAGTTTGGCCCGATCACTCGAGCGTCATGCAACGCTGCATACTCGACCACGGCCGAGGCGTCTTTGCGGGGAATGCCTTCGGTGATGATGATGATCTCTTTGATACCAGCATCGATCGCTTCGTAGGCGGCATCGGGCGCAAAGGCGAGTGGCACCGTGATGACGGTTCCATCGACCCTTTGCTTGTCTGTGATCTCGCGGACCGTGTCATAGACCGGAACTCCATAGACTTCGCGGCCGCCTTTACCGGGCGTGACGCCACCGATGATTTTGGAGCCGTACTCGAGGCACTCTCGCGTGAAATTCAATGCCTCACGCCCGGTAATTCCCTGGACTATGAACTGGAAATCTTCGTGAACGATGACGGCCATTCGCTGATCCTCTTAGCCAACTTTCTCGACGGCACGTCTCGCTGCTTCGCTGATGGAAACCGTGCGATCGCAGTACTCCACGCCGTACTTCTCGAGGATCTTGGCGGCGTCGGCCTCCCAAGCTCCAGGGACGCGGAATATCAAGATCTTGTCTGCAGGCTCGAACCCGAGCTCGGTGATACCTTTGATGACGCCGCGCGCGACCAGGTCAGCGCGCGTGTTCGACACTACGTTGGACATGACGGCAATCTTATCGACCCCCGGCTTGCTGAGCACGAGCTTGGTGAGCCTTCGAGCCTTGTCAACGCTCGGGTTGCCGCCGATGGCGGCGTAGTTGGCTGGTCTGCCACCATGTTTTCGCACCGCATCGGTCAGCGTCAGCGACCCACCACCGGCGCCGATGACCAAACCAATGTTGCCGTCGAACTCGGCGATTGGGCTGATGATGCCTCGGGGATCCTCGGCATCGATCCGCGCACCCTCGAGCTCGAACTCGGTCGGTTCGCGCACTTGCCGTAGGTCGTCCTTGGCGAAACCAAGCTCGTCGAGCATCGGCCGCTGCCTGTGGCGAGCTTCGATCTCCAGATCGGCCTCCACGTCCAGAACCGCGAAATCCCCTTCCCCGAGCTTGACCAGGGAGGTGATGTCGAGGTCGGCCAAGTCGTATTTGAGAAAGAGCCGTGCGAGCCCCGACACGATGCGGGTCATGCGCTTGAGGTCGTTACCCCCGAGCGCAAGCGACTTGGCGAGCTCTTTGGCGATGTAATCGGAAAACGGATAGAGCGCCGAGAAGTGCCGACGGACGATGCGGTCGGGGTGCGTATCACCGAGGTCGTCGATCTTGCCGGCCATGTTGCTGGCGGCGACGACCGGAAGCTTACTCGTGCCGTCGTAGGTGAAGCTCAGGCTGTACACCGCCTCGCCGACAGGTCTTGCTTCGACGAGCAGGCCTTTGGGCTTGCGACCACCATCGTCGAGCGCGAGAAGCTCGGTGGCGGCGGCTTTTGCAGCGGCAGCGTCGGCCGCCTCTCGGATCGACGCAGCCCCAAGCCCGGGGGCGATGACCTGGGCTTTCAAAACGACCGGGCCGCCGATCTCCGAAGCCGCCTTTTTCGCCTCCTCGGCCGACTGGACGACTTCGCCCCGAACCATCGGAATCCCATGCTTTTTGAGGAGTTGCTTCGCTTCGAATTCGTAGAAACGCATCGTGGAACGGGGAGACTAGCCCCTGTTGTCCGCGTTACGCAAGAGGCCTGATCGCTTCGGCTAGGGCCACCACACGCTTGGCATGGTCGACGTGCAGCTTTTCGATCAGCTTGCCATCCACCACGACTACACCCCTGCCCTGCGCCTCGGCCTCGGCATACGCTTGGATGATCTGTCGCGAGAGCCGGACCTCGTCGTCGGAGGGCGCGAACACCTCGTTCGCTGCCGCGATCTGCTTGGGATGGATCAGGGTCTTTCCGTCGAAGCCGAGCTCCGCCCCTTGGCGACAGGAATCGACGAAGCCTTCGTGGTCGTTCAAATCAAGAAACACCCCATCGAGAATTGCGATCCGTGCTGCACGCGCGGCGAGCATGCACAAACCCAACGACGTGATGAGCGGAAGGCGCATCGCGGTGTGCTGCGCTTGGAGATCCTTCGCGAGATCCGACGTGCCCATCACCAAGCCTGCAAGACGGGGGCTCGCATCGGCGATTTCTTCGGCATGCAGCATCGCTCGCGGGGTTTCCATCATGCACCAAATCGTAAGCTCGGGGGTCGCACCATGAGCCAACAAGACCGATTCGGCCTGGCGCACCATCTCGGCGCTCTCGACCTTCGGGAGAAGAATTGCGTCCGCACCCACCGCCGCAACGGCAGCGAGATCATCGTAGCCCCAGGGCGTGCTCAGACCGTTCGTACGAATCATGATCTCGCGTTTCCCATAGCCACCCTCCTCGACGGTTTGAATGACCTGCGTCCGCGCGGTCAGCTTCGCGTCCGGTGCAACGGCATCTTCGAGATCGAAGATCAAGGCATCCGCCGGAAGTGTCCGGCTCTTATCGAGCGCCCGCGCGTTTGAGCCGGGCATGTACAACACACTTCGGCGAGGGCGATGCGTCGTGGTCATCGGGGCTCCTAGAACTGGTAGGCTTGCTTCAGCTCGGGGTCTTTTTCGGCAAGATTGCGCGCGAGCTCGACCATCACCTTGCACTGCTTGTAGGTCGCGTCGTCTTGCATTTTGCCGTCGATCATGACCGCCCCGGTGCCGTCACCCATCTCCTTGATGACGCGCTTTGCCCAAAGCACCTCGTCCACAGGTGGACTAAAGACCTTCTTGGCGATGTCGATCTGCACGGGGTGCAGCGACCACGCGCCGACGCAACCGAGCAAAAAGGCATTCCGAAACTGATCCTCGCAGGCGACGGTGTCCCGGATGTCTCCAAACGGCCCGTAATACGCAAAGATGCCGTTCGCGACACACGCGTCGACCATGCGCGCGATCGTATAATGCCAAAGGTCTTGCTGGGCTGTCTCGCGTGCCGCATCGAGATCGTCAGGGTCTGGATCTGTGCGGACGAGGTAGCCGGGGTGACCGCCACCGACGCGGGTCGTCTTCATGCGACGCGACGCCGCCAGATCCGCTGGGCCCAAGCTCATCCCCTGCATGCGCGGGCTCGCTCCCGCGATCTCCTCGACGTTCGCGACGCCGAGGGCGGTCTCTAAAATTGCGTGAACCAAGATCGGTCGGTCGAGGTTGGCGCGCGCCTCGAGCTGGGCAAGCAACCGGTCGATATAATGGATGTCCCAAGGCCCCTCGACCTTAGGCAGCATGATCACGTCGACCTTGTCTCCCACCTCTTGCACGATTCGCGTCATGTCATCGAGGAACCACGGGCTATCGAGACTGTTGACGCGGGTCCAAAGCTGGCAGTCGCCGAAATCGTTCTCCTTGGCAATTTTCACGAACCCTTCGCGTGCCTCGAGCTTGTTTTCGGCCTGAATGGCATCTTCGAGGTTTCCGAGGAGCACATCGCACTTGGCGGCGATGCTCGGCGCTTTGGCCGCCATCTTGGGGTTGCTCGGGTCGAAGAAGTGGATCATCCGCGACGGCCGAAACGGGATTTCCCGGACGGGCTCCGGGGCACCGATGGCCATTGGTTTGAAGAAGTCCTTCGCGTTGCGCATGGTGTACCCTAGCATATGGAAATCGGGATGAACCTGCCGGTCATGGCGCCGGGGCTCGACAGAAAAGCTTTCTTGAAGTGGTGCGAGCGGATCGATTCGGGACCGTTCGCGAGCATCGCAGCCGGCGAGCGTGTCTCCTTCTACAATCCCGACATGACGGCCGCTCTGTCCGCAGCAGCGGTGCTCACCAAACGCGTCAAAGTCGTGAGCGACGTGTTCGTGCCAATGCTTCATCACCCCGTGATGCTCGCCAAGCAGTTGGCGACTATCGACGTGCTATCGGGAGGCCGTTTCGTCGCAGGCCTGGGGGTCGGTGGACGCGAGCAGGACTACCAGTCGGTCGACGCGCCCCTCGGAAAGCGGCTGAGCCGTCTCGCAAAGAGCGTTGAAACGATGCGTCGCGTGTGGCGGGGCGAACCGGTGGTCGAAGGCGCACGTCCCGTTGGGCCCGCCCCGGTGCAAAAGGGCGGACCGAAACTGCTGGCGGGATCGCTCATGGTCGAATCGATCGAGGTTGCATCGAAATGGGCCGACGGTCTGTGCGGCTTCAGCTTCGGCCCTGCGCGAGCCGAGATGGAGCTCCAATTCGAGGCGGCGCGGCGGTCCTGGAAGGCACGGGGAAGGCCGACGCCATGGCTCGGCACGGGGTTTTGGTATGCGCTCGGACCGCATGCGCGGGAGCAGCTCGATGCCTACCTCGACCGGTATCTGAACTTCATGGCGCCCTCAGCGCGAGAGAACGTCAAACGGATCTGCATCGCGACGTCGCCGACGGCCTTGAAGGACGCGCTCCGGCAGGCCGAAGATGCCGGCGCGGACGACGTTTTGTTGGTGCCGACGACCTCCGACCCAGACGACGTGCATCGCGTTGCCGACATCCTGGGGTAGCCAAGCAGGCCTCGAGCAACGAAATGACGTTGAACGCCGAGAACCGAAATACCGTTGCCGTCACGATATCTCGTCCCATAGTCATGGGATGACGGCGCTCCGGGATTACACGAGCGATCTCCGCGCGCTGGCGGAGCTGGCGAGCCAGCCAAATCAGCTCGAAACCGTGCTTCACCATGCGCTCGCAACACTTCGTGACGTCGTTCCCTACGATCTCGCCGCCGTGTTGACGCTCGAGGGCGACGAGCTCACCGTCGAAGTCGCCGACGGCCCGCTCGCCAACGAGCGAGTCCGCCGCCACCGCCTGCGTTTGAGCGCATTTCCAACCATCGTTCGCGCGCTCGAGACCCGGAAGCCGATCGCGCTCGAGGAGCACAACCACGCTGGCAAAGAGGGAGATCCTTATGACGGCGTCCTCGACTTGGAACACGGTCATTCGTGCATGGTCGTCCCGCTCTATGCAGCCGACCGCTCACTCGGGATCATCACCCTCGATCGAAGGGTATGTGAGACTTACGAACCGGAAGCCGTGGAGCTTGCTGGCATCTACGGGCAACTCGTGTCCTATGCGATGTTGTTCGCCCAACAATCGCGGCTGCTCGGGCGCGAGCTGCTGAAGGAGCTGGAGCGCGCCGCGATCTCGAAGCCGGCGGGTGTAATCGACGCAACCCATCTGGGGCTGGGTGACAGCGCGGCGATCGGCTCACCCTCGACCGAAGACGAAAACCTGGCGACGATGTTACCTCTGCACGAGCACGAGCGGCGCTACCTCGCGCAGGCGCTGCGACGGACGAACGGAAAGATCTATGGCGCCGACGGGGCGGCGCAACTCCTCGGGCTCAAGCCTACGACCCTGCAAAGCAAGCTCAAAAAACACCGTCTCAAGAGCTAGGTCGCGTGTTATAAGCAGCGGTCCAGGAGGTAAAGCTCATGAGAGCCATCATCATGGTCGTGTTTGTGATCGGCGCTTTTGTTGCGGGGTCGCTCGCTACCCATATCAACCCTGTCGCCGCCGAGGCCCCTCTAAAGAGGAATCAGTGGCAATACCAGTGCTTCGAGGCCTCGGGCGTGGCGCAAGTCACCGAGCGCGCGAACAAGATGGGCGAAAAGGGCTGGGAGCTCGTAACCTCCGCTGGTGGCGCCAAAGCGACACTGTGGTGCTTCAAGCGCCCTCTTTGGAAGAGATAAACGAAAGCGAGAACTGAAGCCGAGGTCTTGAGCTCGAACGCCGATGTCGTTTTTCGATGACAACCAAGTTCGCCTCAACGTCGATCGGCTTCCGATCGCGTTCGACGAATACGGCTTCGATCGCTTCGGTCTCTCGAAGAAGGCTTTGGTCCGAGCCTATTCGCCGATGGCGTACATCTACCGTCATTACCTCAAGGTCACCGCGTTTGGGATGGGGGTCATACCGCAACAAGGCCGCGCACTCGTCGTCGCAAACCACTCCGGCGGCATCGGCGCCGACGCTGCCATGATTCTGACGTCGCTCATACTCAACGACCAAGCCCCTCGCCTCGGTCAAGGGATGGCCGAGTATTTCCTGACGCGTTCGCCCTTTGCATCGGTTGCGCTCAGCAGGCTCGGGCATCTGACCGGGCTGCCCGAACACGGCGCATATCTCCTCGAGGACGAGCGTCTCGTCGTCGTGTTTCCCGAGGGCGCGAAAGGAGCAGGCAAGCTCTACAAAGACCGCTACAAGCTGGTGAGATTCGGCACCGGCTTCATGCGCCTCGCGCTCAAGACCGGCGCGCCGATCATCCCGTGCGCCTTCATCGGTGGCGAAGAGGCGTTCCCGCAGCTCTTTCACATCAAGTGGCTTGCCAAGCTCGTGAATGGGCCGTTCGTGCCGGTGGCACCTCAGCTGGTCTTTTTTCCGCTGCCGGTGGCGTGTCAAGTGTACTACGGCCTACCCATGCACTTCGAGGGAGATGGCTCGGAGCCTGACCACGTCATTCAAGACTACATCGACCAAGTACGGGCTTCGATGGAGGCGCTGATCAGCACGGGGCTCGACGCGCGACCCCAACCATTCATGTTTGAGAAAATGCCAGGCCCAAAGAAAGATCCCTCGCAATGAAGATCTTGATCACCGGAATTAGTGGAACTTTGGCACGGGGTGTCGCGTACCGACTCGTGCGGCGCGGTCATGCAGTCATCGGGATCGATCGGCGTCCTTGGCCTGACGTCCCCGAAGGCGTCGAAATGCACCAAGCCGACATCCGAAAGCGCCCCGCGGAAGATGTGTTCCGAACCTCCAGGCCCGATGCGCTGATCCACATGGCGACCGTCACGCATTTCACGACCGGAACTGAGGAACGCTATCGAATCAACTTGGGTGGAACCCGAAAGCTCTTCGAATACTGCCACGAATACGGCGTGGCCCAAGCCGTGTTCGTCGGTCGACACACCGTATACGGGGCAAGTCCGGACTCGCCGCTCTATCACACCGAGGACGAGCCTCCATTGGCGGGCGCCGCTTTCAAAGAGCTCGCCGACTTGGTGGCGGCCGATCTCTACGCGGGAAGCGCGCTTTGGCGGTGGCCCGAGATCGACACGGCGGTTCTTCGCCTCTGTTATTTCCTCGGCCCGAGCCGAGGGGGCACGCTTGCAAGCTTTCTGTCGAAGGACCGCGTCCCGTTGGTGATGGGCTTCGATCCCCTCTACCAACTGATGCACGAATGGGACGCGGAAGAGGCGATCACCTTGGCAGTGGAGAAACGGCTCCGTGGCGTTTTCAATGTCGCAGGTCCGCCCCCGGTCCCGCTGTCCACCGTCGTAGCGGCAACCGGCAAACGCGGAATTCCAATTCCCGAGCCTCTGTATTCGGCCGTTCTCGGTCGCTTCGGTTTCCCCTACCTACCCGACGACGCGATCGCGCACGTGAAGTATCCGATCGTCATCGACAACAAAGCCTTTCTCGAAGCCACCGGCTTCGAGCCGCGCTATTCCGCCAAGCAGACCATGGAAGGCTTCCGCTGGAATTGAGGGATAGCGAAGGGGTGGTGGCGCGGGACCGACGAGCCGCCCAACGCGTCCCGGTGCAATACTCGTCTGGTCAGGGGTTGACGGCAGCTTCGCAGGCGACGTCGTCGACGGGTGGCGTGCAGGGGACGAAGGGGCCCTCCCCGTCTTCTTCGAAGTGGCTCTCGAGGGGGTCGTCGCTCAGCAAATGGTCGACGTAGTCACGGAGATTCAAACCGTCGGCCTCGATCTCGCTGCCAGCCCACGCCAATGTTGGGAAGTCGGTCAGGAAGAGAGTCACGAGCTCGTCCTCGGGGACGTCCTCGAAGCCGGGGATGGTGATGCAGTGGCTGCTGTTGGTGTCGCGATAGAACGGAATGTAGTAGCCGAGGTTGTCGCGACCGGGCGCGTCGTATTGCTCCGTGAGGAGATCGATGTCGTCCCACCAAAGCGAATGGATGGCGGCCCGGTCGGTCGAGACATTTTCGTCGAGGCCGAGGCCGTCGCCCATGTAGGGAGTAAGCGCGCCTGCCATGTCGAGCGTCCAGAAACGCTCATACGAATAGAGGGAAAAGTTGTAGTCGAGCCTGAAGAAAGTCGTGGCCAGGCGATCGTTCGGGAACTCTTCGGAGAGCACCCGACTCAGCTCGCCAAAGTCGACGGAAAGCGCCTCGGCTTGAGGAGCCTTGGCGATCAGGCTGTCAGCATCCCAGACGTTGCGCACCTCGCTGTGTAAGGCGAGCGACCGAGAGGTTGGCAACTGATCGAGGAAGATCGGCCCGGAGTCGTTGAGTAGATACCCACGCTCGACACCTTCGATGCCGTTCCGGAGAAAGTAATAGTTGACGATCGCCCCTGCGCCGCCTGCGCTACATCCACCGACGAACAGCTTCGGAACGCTGTTGAACATTTCGTTGAGCATTGCGGTCATCGCGACGACGTTGTTGTGGCCTTGATGCGCAAAGTCCGCGTCGGGCATCACCCCGTCGGGATCTTGGTAGGTATTGGTGATCGAACCCGAGTACACGTCCCCCGTGCAGTAAGGCACGAAGACTTTGTTCCAGTCGGCCATAGGGCTGACCGCCGGATCGTCGTTGAGCAGCGGATACACCTGATTCACATTGATGTCGATTCCCATGATGTTCGTGTGGACGTTCGCGTAGTCGTCGGGCAGACCGTTTGGATTGGTCGCACCGCGCGCGTTACCGCTGATGCAGCTGTCGTAGTCCCAGCAACCGCCGCCGCCCATGAAGTACACGACGACATTGTCCGAAGTCTCGGAGAACTCGACATAGAAAGCGTACTGACTGCCGTCGCTGCAGACGGTGCCCGCCGGCTCGAACTTCACCCATTCGCCAAACGAGGGAGGCTCGAAGCCC